>CAYGNM010000055.1:0-7057 GCA_964351275.1 uncultured Candidatus Peribacteria bacterium
AATTAGCTCAGCTGGTTAGAGCGTGCGATTCACATTCGCAAGGTCACTGGTTCGAACCCAGTATTGCCCACCATTCGACTCGTCCGCCTCGGCGGACTCGCTCATGGCAAGCCACTGTTTCCTATGCCCCGCCTCATCATCAACGCCGACGATCTGGGCATGAACGCCGCCCGGACCCACGGCATCTTCCAGTGCTTTGAGTTCGGCATCGTCACCAATGCCACGCTGATTTGTAACGGATCGGATGCCGCGCAGGCGGCAAAGCATGCACGGGAGAAGCATCTCCCCACGGGACTGCATCTGAACCTCACCGACGGCATACCGATCAGCAAGCCACAAGATGTCGAGACGCTCCTGCAATCCACTGCTGGGGAATTCCGACAGCGCAGTCTCCAGCGTCGATCACTCGAAACAGGTCAGATCGACACCGTCCATATCGAACGCGAGATTCGCGCGCAGATCGAGTGGTTCCTCGATCACCATGGCCAGCCGACACACGTCGACGGACACCACCACATTCACATCCATCCGGCGATCACCTCGCTGCTCATTCCCATTCTCGACCGGTACGGCATCAGTCAGGTACGTATTCCCGCCGAAGATCCCCTGCCGCCGTTCGGCTACGTGATTGGCGAGGAGCAATTGAGATCTGTGAAGATGCTCGCAGAAGAATCCCGGCAGGCTCAGACGCTCTTCGTCGCCCACGGCATCCGCAGCACCGACCACTTCCGCGGAGCGACGCTGGTGGGGAACGCCTCACAGAAGAATTTGCGTCACATTCTCAGTCGTCTGCCCGAGGGCACCACGGAACTCATGGTGCATCCCGGGAGCATGACGCCAATCGGGACTCCCTTCGATCTCGATCCGCAAAGGCAGACGGAACTGCAGATGCTGACGAATCCCGATGTGCGTCCTCTGTTAAAAGAAAGAAAGATCGAACTGATCTCGTACGCCGATCTCTGAAAAACGAATCAAGAATTATGAATTATGAAACCTCCCCATGATTCATAATTCATGATTCACGCTGCCCGTTTGGCGAATTCCGGATCCGCATCGAGCCTGCTCTCCTCCGGAAGAATCTGCCCCTGATATTTGCTGAACGGCTTCGCGTGATAGGGCGTATCGGCGGCGCTGCTCATCTGCTCAAACGCAATCTGGCAGATGCGCATGCCCGGGTAGAGCGCGATCGGCATGCGATTCAAGTTGCTGATCTCCAGCGTGATAGTGCCGGAGAATCCGGGATCAACGAAACCCGCAGTTGAATGGACGATGATGCCGAGGCGGCCAAGACTCGACCGACCTTCGACGCGCGCGACCAGATCATCGGGGACGGTAAGGATTTCCTGCGTGACGCCGAGAACAAACTCGCCCGGCTGGACCATATAGGGCTCATCGTCAGCAATCGTGATCATCCGCATGTTGCCGGTGAAGGTCTCGGGCTTACGCGGATCGATGACCGCAAACTTGCTGTGCTCGTAGAGCTTAAACGAGTTGCCCAGATGGAAATCCATGCTGCTCGCATGGATGTGCTCGGCATATTTCGCCGCATGATCGGGTCCGCCGGGGAACTCGACCTTCACTCGTCCTGTCGCAATTGCCCGTTTGATGTCCCTATCCGATAAAATCATGATTGCAGCCTAGCATCAGAACCGAATTTTGCGCAAAGGATGCTTGGCAGAAGCTCTCCACCTTCCCTAGAATGACAGCCCGCTTCCTATGGGCCGCAACGAGAACACCAATCGGCAAAGTGCGCACAGCAATGCCACAGAGGAGCTGCAGCTGAAACGTGCACGCGAACAGTGTCGTTCTTCCATCGCCGGGCGCATCAAGGCTTCCAATATTCTTGGCGATGCCGACTGCGACGTCTACGACCAGGTCATGTCCGATACCGGTCTCGCAATTGCGGGCAAGACCCGACTCGAGGACAAACTGGATTACATCCGCGAGATCGAACGCTCCATGGTGCCGAAGCTCCTGAGTGACGCGAAGGAACTGGAAACAGAATTCACGCAGGCCATCCAGAAAGCGGTGAGCGACAAGTGGATCAGCGGACAGAAGGCGCGCTGGTGGATCGGACAACTGCACGATAAGTCCGTCGCGTTCCACAAAAAGCACTTCTTCGTGAAAACAGATGAAGGACAAGGAATGAAGGATCCGAAAATTTTCAAAACGTTTCTCAAGAAGTGGGGAGAAATCGCCGAAGTCGCCAAAAAACTCCGCAAGCACCCGCAGATGAAAAAGCTCTCCTCTGCGGATGTGTCGAATCTCTCCTCATTTATGGATGAAGGACAATTCCTGAATCTCTCGTACAAAAATCGCGAAGCGCTGGTGAAGATGGTAGATGCCGCCCTTACGGCAAAAGCGCGCCAGATGCCCGAGTTGTACAGCAAAGCCAGAGCGATGCTCCAGGGAGCGGCGCAGCGTCAGGCAATCAGTTCGGGCAAAGTAAGCTCGTGGCTCCAGCGCATTTTCTCCAGCAACGCGAAAGCGGACGAGATTGAGCAGTTCCTGAACAATAAAGGATCCATGCCGCTCCAAAAATTGATCGATAACTGGTCACAGGCCAGCAAGCACTTCCACAAAATCGAAGCGAAGCGGAAATCGCTCGGCACGCCGCCCGGCTTCCACTTCGTGAATATGAACGTCTTCCTCAATTGGCACTTCGACCAGCGGCAGTCGTATCTGGCCGAGGCCGAGCACCGGTTCGTCGATATCAACAAGGAGCCGGGAATTTTCCTGCAGATCCGTCATGAACTCGGTGCCAACGACTGGGACTCTGCGGAAGATTTGATCGACGATGCCAAGCGGCAGGAATGGAGCCCCGAGAATCAGCGGAAGCTCCACTCGATGGAAGTATTCCTCAAGTACCATCGGCGCGAAGAAGCGAAGAAAGCGCAGCAGAGCCCCACCGATGACGAGATCATGTCAGAGATGCATTCCTTACTCGAAGAACTTCCTCCGCAGCTGCAACGGACGTACCGTCACGCGCTCAGTCGCGGCTATCAGGCCTTCTGGGTGCTCACGACACTGATGTACAACCGCGTCTGGTGCCACCAGCATAATTTCCTCGACACGGGCAAAGAGAAACGCATCGAGCAGAAAGCGACCACCGAGACGCGCGAGCGTCTCCAGAAAGGTCATACCAAGTACGGCTTCGAGGCCAATGTCATCAAGGGCAACACCAATACCCGCCCCGCCGTGCGCGACCAGGCGGGAGTGAAAGGCGCACAGGTCCTGTATACCGATGAACGCAGCGAGCATACGCTCGTCGACGAGATCAACGAGCAGAAGAACGACCGGAATTTCTGGTACTGGACGAGCATGATTCCCCAGGGCGTCGAATATAATCACCATCTGCAGATTGTGCAGACGCTCCACCCCCGCATGAAGAGACTTGCACGACTGATGGACCAACGGGGCATCCGGACATCGCTCTCGGGAGAGATGACGTCGAAGCCCGTCGAGACATCGTATGCCATGGCGGCGTGAGACCCCCTCTTCTATACTCCCGTTCCTATGAAAACTTTCTTCACCAGCCTCCTCTTTCTGCCCCTTGTGGCCTCCTGCGCAGCAGCACCGTCCGGACCCATCGGAATGCCTCTGCAGGAACGGCTCCATAATCCCCTCGTCGCCGAGCAATACTGGGGCGGATTGGCTGAGCATATGGCCGATCTGGTGCGATTCGAAGATCCAATAACAAAAAACGAGGTGAAGATGGCGGTCATCGACAGCGAGCGCCTGCGGGCACTCGATCTCGTCGCCAAGGCCCGGGCGCTCAAAAGCGAGGGGGTCTCCGGCACGTTCCTCCAACCGACCCCACACGAAATGGCGATGGGTGAGGTGCTCCTCCGCGGCGAAACACTCTCATTCGGCCCAAGTTTTCTGATCGACCCCAACCCTTCCGTCCACGTCTACCTGACCACGGTCACCGATCCCCGGGATGCCACGTTCCCCGATGAGACGAGCATCGATCTCGGCGCACTCCAGACAGCCTACGGCGGGCAGGAGTATGCGGTCCCCTCGGGCAAGGAGAATCCGCAGCTCCGGACAGTAGTGCTATACGATACCCAATTAGAACGACTGATTGGATTCGCCCAATTAGCAAAATGATTCTTCCGGATTTCGCTCCTTCTCCCATCGCAATGGGAGAAGGTGGCCGCCTCGGGCGGCCGGATGAGGGCGGATGAGGGCATTAGAGCCTCTGCATCGCCCCCTGCATCTGCGCATCAATCGCTGCGGAGAGATCACCGATAGTCGCCGGGGTCTGCTTGCCGTTCACGAAGTACGTCGGCGTGCCCTGAACACCCATCGCGATGCCCGCATCGTAGTCCGCCATCACCGCAGTCTTCTTAATGTGTGATCGGGCGCAGCGCGAGAACAGATCCGCATCACCGACGAGGGCTTCGCCCCATAGAGCCGCACTGCCGGACTTCAGTTCATCCTGTTTCTCATACGCGGCATCCAGGTACTCCCAGAATTTTCCCTGATCAGCAGCGCACTCCGATGCCTCCGCGAGATCCATGGCGTACCGATGAAGCGATCGCAGCGGGAACTGGCGGAATTCAAAGCGGATCTGCGTGCCATACTTCTCCAGAAGCGGCTGTGTGATCGTCGTATGCGCGGTGCGACACGCGGGACACTGGAGATCGCCGTACTCGATGACCGAGACTACGGAGAGCGGATTGCCCTTCGGCTGCTTACTCGAGTCGGCGGAAATGCCGGTCGTATCGACGCAGGCGGAGACGATGAGAGTGAGGGCGACAAGAGAGAGGAGGCGCTTCATATGATGCAAGAATGGCAGGATGCCGGTTTGAACGCAACCGTGACTCGACGCGAAACATGCTCGTTTATTCGTTTACTCGTCTTCATCGGGCACGAGTAAACGAATAAACGAGTTAACGAGCGACAAACCATAGTATACTGCTCCCCTCATGTCCCTCTACCGCACCTACCGTCCCCACACCTTCGCTGACGTTGTCGGACAGGACCATATCGTCACGACTCTCGAGAACGCGGTCGCACAGGAGAAGCTCAGCCACGCGTATCTCTTCGCCGGATCGCGCGGGACGGGCAAGACTTCCGTCGCACGAATTCTGGCAAAAGCGATGCTCACGCAGAGGATGTCCGACGAAAAACTCAGAGAGCAGATCCGGACAGCGGCCGACGACGGATCACTCGTCGACCTGGTGGAGATCGACGCTGCGAGTGTCACGGGTGTCGAGAACATCCGCGATCTGATCGAAAAAATTCAGTTCTCCCCCGTCGCAGCCGCCGCCAAGGTCTACATCATTGATGAAGTGCACATGCTTTCTAAAAGCGCTTTCAACGCGCTGCTTAAAACACTCGAGGAACCGCCGGCATACGCGTACTTCATTCTCGCAACGACCGAACTGCAGAAGATCCCGGCGACCATCCAGTCGCGCTGCCAGCGCTTCGCGTTCCGGCAAGTCCCGGAGGAAGACATCATCCGGCGGCTGCAGTTTATTGCGGACCAGGAGCACATCATCGTGGACCGGACGGCCCTGCGCGCAATCGCCCATCATGCGGAAGGAGCCGTGCGCGATGCGATTTCGCTACTCGACCAGCTGCGGTCACTGCCGAAGATCGGCATCGAAGATGTCAATGAACGCAGTGGTGAAACCGGCCACGAAATCGTGGAGCAGATTCTGACGGCCATCGACGCGCAGGACCAAAGAGCGCTCCTCACCCTCGTCCGCGCGATGGAGAACGCCGGCCTCTCGCTGGAATCGGTCACGCGGATGCTGCTCGCCGAGATCCGCATGCAGATGCACCGCGCGATTGATGAAGGTAAGCCCGTCACATCCCTGACCCGCACGCTCACACTGCTGCTCGAGACACTGCGCGACATGCGCATCGCTCCGATTCCGGGCTTGGTACTGGAAGCGGCGCTGATTTCGATGTGCGGTGATGTGGAGGAAGTCTCGACGGAACCAAAAGCAAAGCTCTCCGCAAAAAAATCAATGCCCATCCCCGCGGCAAAGCCTGTCTCTTCAGAGAATCCTTCCCCAGCAAAGCCCGAGCCCGACCTGCCCACCGTAGCGGACCCTGTCCCGAGCCGGGTCGAGGGAGCAGGAGCGAAGGCGGGGCCCGGTCCCGCAATCGTTGAAGCACCAGAACTCACCATCACTTCGATTCGCAACTCCTGGCCCCATGTGATCCGTGATCTCTCGCCTGCGTCGGTGAAAATGTCTCTCAAAAACGGGCACGTCCACAGTCTGGAGGGAAACAAGATCACCCTCGGTTTTGCATCGGCCTTTCACCGCGATAAAGTCGCCAAGACCGACTCCTCCCGGGCCGTGGAAGAGATCCTGGAGAAGATCTTCAAGCGGCAGCTGCGCATTGAGTGCATTCTCGAAACAGAGGAGAAAGGGACGGGGGCGAATAAGGAGATGGTCAACCTTGCTGAGGCTGCAGCGGAAGTATTTTGAAGAATATGGAATATTGAATATGGAATGTGGAATGAGCGCGATACCATATTCAATATTCCCTATTCCACATTCCATGGATCTTCGTGAAGAAAAAGCCACCCTCCGCTCCGCGATCAAGGATCGCCTCACCCGCCTCAGCGCCAAGGACCGCTCCGCCGAGAGCCGTTCCCTGTGCAGAAGAATTCTTGAGGCACTACCAGAAGGATCGCTCACCCTCTGCGCCTACTCCCCTCTTTCCGATGAGGCCGACGTTCTTCCGCTGATCGCTGAACTGCAGAAGCGCGGCGATCGGATCTTCCTCCCCGCGCACGATGGCGGAAAGCTGATCTTCCGCCGCATGACCTCCATGGAAAATCTCGTGACTGGTGACTTCGGCATTCCTGAACCGCCGCGATCTGCGGAGGAACTGGATCCTGAGGATCTCACGATCGTCCTGGTCCCCGGACGGGCATTTGATCGGAAGGGCAGTCGCCTCGGGCGCGGCAACGGCGGCTACGACATCTGGATCCGCAAACAGAGGAAGGAAAATCCCAAAACGCAGTTCTGGGGCATCGCGCTCGAGTGCCAGATCGTCCAAGAGATTCCTACGGAAGCGCATGACGAAGGTA
>CAYGNM010000056.1:0-6819 GCA_964351275.1 uncultured Candidatus Peribacteria bacterium
AGCACAATGCTGATGGTCCGGAGAGTCGTGACATTCCGCGCGATGGAGAATCCCAGCAGCAGGAACGCGATCACCGTCCACCATGACATCGGGAAGAGGCCGAAGCTGCCGCCCATGCCATGCACAAGATCCGCGCCCATAGTGGCCACAATCATTCCCAGGCCCGCGTTCATCAGTTTTTTCTCTTTGAAGTGCAATCCCACTCCGAGAAGAATCAGGGGGATAATCGTCCACTGTGCCAGTTCGTAGAGATCGGTCCTGCTGGCGAGCATGAGTAGGAGATCTTTCCCGAGCGGAAGACACAGAAGAGCGATTCCTGTTGTGAGCGCCAAACTGCTTCCGCGGGAGATCCGGCGGTAGAAGAAGGGCGTAGTGAAGACGATCCACCATGCGCTCAAGACTCTGTGAAAGAGGATATTGGACCACGCGTAGGCGATGGCCATGTGCTGGATTTCCACGGTGCCGTGCAGCCAGAGCTGCGCAGAGATGGTGGCAATGAAGCACGTCTGGAGAAATCCTGAACTCGTCCAGCGTTCCTTTCTCTTCACAACGACACCGAGAAGAGCCAGGAAGAAGGCCATCGATGCCACCGACACCGCTGCCCATGGATGAAAGAACGGCGTGGCGGTTTGTCCCCGGATTAGCGTGAAGAACATCCCGGAGTTCTGACTGCAGAAGGTGAAGAATAGGACGAGTGCCTGTCCACAAAGCGCCGCGATGAACCAGACCGTCACCTCTGTTCCCAAAAAAATCATAAGACTGAGCAGGGCAAATCCTACGTAGGCATACGCAAGCGTCAGCGTGACCTCCCAGTGCAATTGTGTCGCCTCAAACGTGATCTGCGCGAACACGAGGACGGCGATCACCGTGTGCAGGAGCGGAATCACTTGCATCATTGTTTCATCGGAGAGCTTCAGCGATCGTCCCAGCGAATTACCGAGGGATGCCCAGCAGACGCAGGACGCAACGACGACGTAGTTGAGGAGCGCCCAGTGGGACGTGAACGGGTACCAGATGTCCTCAGCACCCAGGAGCGTCGTCAGGTTCATGCACTGGAAGAAGAGCGCACCCGCGAGGAGCAGGGCGGCGCAGATGGCAATGCTTTGTCTTCGCAGACGGATGGCAAGCAGCAGCAGGAGCACCGAGAACGGCGCCCAGCCGGCGGCGACCCATTCAGTTTTCATCTGTGCGAAGAGCGCGAGCGCCATCAGGCCGATGCCGGAGAGCAGGTAGGCATTCACCAGGAGGTCATCGTCCGATCGCTTGGTGATCGCCAGCGCGGCCAGCGCCACGTAGACCACGGCGAGTGCCATCGAGACCAGTCCCACATTCTCTCCACCGAAGCCGCCCATGCCATCCACGACGGCGAGGTAGGCCGCGAGCCCATCGAAGAGAATCAGAAAGATATCATCGGCTTCCGCGGAACGACGCAGCCGGAATTGATAGAGAACCGGTGGCAGCGCGAACAGCGTGAAGAATCCGATGGCGATCACCACTTGCTGTGCGTCCGTGATCGACGCGGCGGAATAGACGAGCCCGTACAGATACATCTGTGTGAACACGAACGACGCGAGCGCGAGGAAGGACCATTTTTCAAACCATGAGAGGGACAGAAGACCCGCTGTCAGAATCGCCAAATAGACGGTCAGGCTGACCGGGTTGGGATCGGCGGAGTGAATCAGGAACGGCGTCACGTACCCGCCGAGGGTCGTGAACCAGGCAATCGTCTGCGCTTTGTATCGAATGGCGGCCAATGCTCCGACGAACGTGATGAGCGAGTAGAGACCCATCGCCATCGCGGGCGTCACCTCCAGTGCATGCTGGTCGAGTAGTTCCTGATGGTAGAACACATGCGCCGCCCAGACCGTGAAGTAGAGGAGTGCCAACCCACCGCCGGTAAAGGCCTGCGACCATGCGGGATATTTTTTCTGGAACCACTCTCCGGTGATCAGCAGTGCAATGGCCGCGCAAGCGCTGAGCGCGATCCGTCCGAGTTCGCCGATGATGTGGTTATCGAAAGAGTATTTGAGGAACACGATCATACCGATCAGCACGATCAGCACGCCGAGTTTCTGGAGGAGCTTCTTGCCGATCCACTGTTCCCAATCGATGGTCTCGAACACCGATTTCTCCCGGCGGCGCACCGTCTCCTTCTTCGGCTCTTTCTTCTCGCTCTGTGCGGGTTGCGCCCATTGTTCATCTGCCGGATTCACTTGCTCGATCCGGAAATCCGATGACGGAGCTGTGGCGCGCACTGTCTGCAATTCTCTCGGCGCTTCCGATTCCACCAGATGCCGCTCACGTGCTTCCTGCCGTCCCGTGAGGGCGCTCTTCACTCTTGAGAGGCCGATGATCACGAGGATCGCCGCGACAATTTCCAGCCAGCTGTAGGGCATTCCCTCGACGAGCCGGAGGAATGCCGTTACAAGGAGAACACCAGCCGCCCAGAGCATGGTGGTGAGTCCGCTGCGGATGCTTTGCAGCTGATCGGCGCGAAGACCGGATGATGATTTAGTCGCCATACGAAGTAAGGGAAGAAAAGAGGGAAGACAGCTCGTCTTCGAGAGATTTCAGTCCATTCTGAGGCAAATTCAGTCTTTGCAAAGCGTTCTGGATTGCCTGTCGGCCCAAAACGACGTCCGTCTTTCCTTTTGCGGTGAGGCTCAGCGGCTGTCGGCGGATATCTGTCGCATCCGATCCGCTTTCGATCAACCCTTTCTTTTTCAGATGTTTGACGAGCTGTGCGATCGACGGGGCGGTGGCGAAGAGTCTTTTTCCCGCCTCGCTGGCCGTCGGTCTCGGGTGATTTTCGATGACCCGGAGGAGCGCATATTCCGCAACGGTGATCCCGAGTGTGCGTAATTCTTTCTCGGCGAATTTGCGTGTGAGCATCTGACACTGCGAGAGCAGGAGGAAGATTTTTTCGTGCGGAAACGGCAGGGATTTGGACATGAGAGTATATTAGTTAAGTAAACTAACTATGTCAAGTGCTCCCGTACATGTGCTTCTCGAGGGTTTGGCATCAGATCATCGTCTCTGTTCCATACCCTTATGGAACGCTTTTCATCGCTACCAGAAGAGAAAAAATAGACATTCTCGAAAAGAAATTTCAAAAAGGGCTTGCATTCGGGTATGGAATTCCTCCGCCATTGACGATGGAGTTTAAAATGTCCTATTTACTTTATGTTAAACATCTATATCTTTGGGATTTGTCATGAATGCCATCCCCGCCGGCGTCGAGGCTGCGCTCCTCGAAGCCGGGTTCTCCGTTACGGAGGTTGCCATCCTGCGCCGGCTCGTTGTCGATGACGCCTGTACGCTCCGCGAGATTGCGGGGCGCACGGGAAAGAGCACGGGCGTGCTCGACCAGGCGATGAAGAAGCTCCTGCTGAAGGACATCGTGAAGAAGGAGAGTATCAACAACGTGACCAAGTATTCGATGACGTCACTCGACGCTGTTCTGCGGTGGATGGAGGAAGACGACCGGCGCAAGCGTGATTTGATGGCGCGCCGTCACCAGAGCTTCGAGACGTTTCTCCTCACCGTCGAGCAGGATAAGAAGCGGCCCGAGATCGAATACTTCGAGGGGCTCAGTAACTTTCCCAAGGCGTATCGCAAAATTCTCGGCTGCGGAACGGAGATGCTCTGGTTCGAGCCCGCCTGCTGTTCTCTCGATGAACATCCTCTGCGCGACTTCATGACCGAATGGGTCCGTACCCGTCGCAAGCACGGCGAGCCCGCGCGTGTTCTCGCACACAATGGAATCTCTGGGCGGCGCTACCAGTCGCGCGATCCGTACGAGCATCGTCAAACGCTCCTGATCGAGGGGCAGGACTACCCCTTCACCTTCGAAAAAATCCTCTGCGGCGATACCGTCGCCTGTTTCAATTACGCCGAGAAGCGCGCCTGCCTGCTCCGGTACCCCGAACTTGCGAGCATGGAACACGCGATGTTCGAGGCCGTGTGGCGACAGGCAACGGCAAAAAAGGAAACGACGCCAACTGCGTCTCCCGCATTGTCCGTTCTTCTGCCGTTGCCGCTCCTCTCCGTTTCTCACGCTATCACTCTGAGCGCCCGGGTGCGGTCGCTCCTGCGCGGATTCCTTCCGAACCGCAAGAGCGTCGCGGCGTTCTTCGGCTTTGGGGTTCTCTCGGTTTTGGTAACGATGGGGGTGGGGTGGGCGGTTCTGTAAGGTTATTTTGAAAGCGTGAAGAAAATAGATGCCGATGGAGCAGAATATTGGGAGTCGAGAGAGTTAATGCCTCTCCTTGAGTACCAAGAATGGAGAAACTTTGAAGGCGTTCTTCAGAATGCGAAGACAGCCTGTACAACAAGTGGACAAAATGCTGTGGATCATTTTGTTGACGTCAACAAAATGATCGAATCGGGTAAGGGGGCGCAAAGAATGATAGCTGACTATAAACTGTCTCGTTACGCGTGCTATCTCATTGCTCAGAATGGAGATCCCAGGAAGAAGCCGATCGCCCTCGCACAAACGTACTTTGCCCTTCAAACCCGTCGACAAGAATTGCATGACCGGCTTCCCGAAGAAAAGAAGAGATTGATGATTCGACAGGAGGTCACAAACCAGAACAAAAAACTTGCCGCGACGGCGAAAAAATCGGGCGTCACGCGCTTTGGGACATTTAATGACGCAGGCTACATGGGATTGTACGGGATGACTCATAAAAGCAAGAAAATATCGCGCGAAATTTTCCACTCAATCGTTGCCATTCCCTCACCCTTATCTCATATACTGTCCCCCGTCCTTCCTCCCCGCTCCGTATGAACTTCCAGAAATTTCTCTCGTCCTCTTTTTTCGCAGGTCTCCTGATCGGCGGCATGGTAACCGCAGCCGCGGCCGACGTGCTCGGCTCGAGCGTGTTCCCCGATGTGCCGCCGGGCTCGTACTACGATGCAGCGGTGGGACGACTGTACGGTGCCGGGATCATCAAGGGGTCCGCCGGAATGTATAACCCGGGGCAGTTTGTCACCCGCGCGGAGATCGCCGTGATGCTCGACCGCGCGCTCAATGGGAGCGAGGCTGCACCCGTCGCGACGCCGACACGCCGATCGAGTTCCTCGCGCTCGTCCGTTTCCTCCACATCGAGTTCTTCCAGTGTTACAGCGGTGCCGGGCGCAGGCTCGTTCCGCTTCTCCACCGACAAAGTCAGCTTCCCCGAAGGCGCGAACAACGTCAGCTTCTCCATCCAGCGCTACAGCGGAACCACCGGGAGCGCGACGGTGCGGTACACAACAGTCGACGGCACCGCCAAGTCCGGGACGCGCTACAACCAGGCGACGGGGGTTATCTCGTTCGCCGACGGCGAGACCACCAAAATCATCTCGCTCAAGTTCATCAATAACCTGATCGCCGATCCCAACGAGGCGTTCACCGTGGTCCTGAGCGAACCCACTGGCGGCACGGCGATCGGCACACCTGGGACTATGACCATCACGGTTCTCGATAATGACGGTGGCGGCGGGAATTCCACCACCGCATCCTCGTCCTCCTCCTCTTCCACAGCATCGACCGGAACGTCGACCGCGGCTGGAGGCGGTATCACGTTCAGCGCCTGGGCGTACGCACTGGATGAAAGCGTCGGTTCGGCGTCCATCACCGTCCTCAGAAAAGGCAGCTCCGCCAACGCCGTGACAGTTGATTACGCCACCACTCAGGGCTCTGCAACGGCAGGGGTCAACTACACCGAGACCCGGGGGACGATCAGTTTCGCTGCTGGCGAGACGAGCAAGTCGTTCTCGATTCCCATGCTCGATAACGGGACGATCGACGGCAACAAGAATCTCACGGTCAAACTCAGCAATCCGACTGGCGGCGCGGCGCTCGATAATCCCAATTCCGTCCAGCTCACTGTAGTCGATGACGAGGTGAACAAGAGTGGGACGGGGTCGGTGATGTTCTCGGATGCGACATATAACGTGGACCAGAAGACCGGTGCGATCGCCACAGTTACAGTCTATCGTCGCATCGGATACTTGGGAGCCGTCACGGTCAACTATGCCACCAGCGACAGCACCGCCATCGCAGGAGCCGACTACACCTCCACCTCCGGCACTCTCACCTTCGTGCAGGGCGAATCGAATAAGACCTTCACCGTGCCGATCATCGCCGGAAAGTTCGCTGGCTCCAAGCGCATCAATCTGTCGCTCAGTACCGTCACCGGCCAGGCGACCCTCGGGTCGCAGTCGACGGCGAGCTTGACGATTCTGGGGCAGCAGTAAATTTCCCTCACCCCTAGCCCCTCTCCGTCGTCCACGGAGAGGGGAATGTGGGTTGTTTGTTTGCCTCGTTTCACTTCACGTATGCTTATCTCTGTTCGTGATCTCTCTATCGCAGCTTCTGATAATGGAATCACTGCAGTGAGTCTTGACCGTCCGTCAAAAAAAGAACCAGACTCCACAAAATATTTTCCGCAGTGTCAGAAAGAATTGGAGGAATATTTTTCCGGAAAGCGGACGCGCTTCACCATTCCTCTCGATCTCACGGGCACACCGTTTCAAAAGAAAGTTTGGTCCGCGCTCCGATCCGTTCCGTACGGGTCGACGATGACGTACGGTCAACTCGCGAAGAAGATCGGCAAGCCCCGCGCCGTTCGTGCAGTCGCGTCGGCGGTCGCAAAAAATCCTGTCGGCATCATCATTCCGTGTCATCGGATTGTGCCCGCTTCGGGCGCGCAACCGGGGAAGTATGCGTGGGGGGTCAGCAAGAAGAAGTGGTTGTTGGGGCACGAGAAGAAAAGTTCCTCGTACGCTCGCTTTTCCAAAGCGAGCTACTCGGAATGACAGTTGTATTTTTAT
>CAYGNM010000057.1:0-2777 GCA_964351275.1 uncultured Candidatus Peribacteria bacterium
GCACATCCATGCCCCCACGGGGGACGGAAACATCCTTGCGGATCTGATTCTTCCGCACGACGTGGAAGTGATTTCCCTGACATTCGCGAGCGCAGTCGAGCGGAATGCACAGTTTGTGTGGCATCGCCGCAATGATGCGCCAGAGGTGATCACGCAATTGCCGATCACGATTCCCGCAGGCGCAAATCGCCAGATTGACCTCAATGTCGATTACTACCAGCAGTGGGACCGGGAGGCCGACGCGATCGGCTTCATCTTCCCACAGGGAACAGATGTCCTGCTTCAGGAGATCCGATTCTCTCACTGGGCGCTCGACGAGCAGGCGATGGAGATGATGAAGAGTTTTTGGAAATTTGATACGTTCAGCCCATTCAACATCAACTTTGTCTGGGGCCCGCTGATCGCATTCAACCCGGTGGGGACAGCGCACCTCTTTGAGAATCTCCCGCCGCAGGGGCGCTCGGGCATGTGGATTTTCTATGTACTGCTCGCGGTGATTGCGGTCGGACTGATTGCGGACGCGCTCCACCGGAGTAGGGTCGCTCGCGAGCGACTACGGATCAAACATCTGCCAATGTTCCTGCTTTGCTATGGCGCGCTGTGGATCGTGTTCGACGTACGGATGGGTGCTGAAATGCTCTCGTATGTGAAGCACGATTATGACACGTACATCTCTCAGCCCCACGGACAGAAAATATTCCGCACGTACCTGAACTTCAACGACGTCATGGAGGTGACTGCTCCGTGGCTGGAGGGTGTCTCTGAATTCGCCGTCCTGCGCGGGGCGACGCCGATCACGGCGATGGCACGCTACTTCGGGCTGCCAGCGATCGCCGTGGAACCCGCAGGCCCGCGGCCGGACCTGCCGGTCTGGCTGATCTACCATCGCGACAACGTTGCCGTGGACGCCGAGGGACGGCTGACCGTGGACGGTGTTCCGTGGTCCGCGTCGGGGAAGATCGTGCAACAATTCGATACGCGGTCGTTTTTGTTCCGGGTTGATGAATGATGTTTTGGGGCGATCCGGTGGATCGCCCACATCATCCCGGATGGGCGCACCACCGGTGCGCCCCTACACATTTCCTCCATTACACTGCCAATGGTCTTCCTCGCTCTCATCCCCGGCATTGCCCTCCCCGCCATCGTCGGGTGGTTGGTGTTGGATGTATTGGAATGGAATACACCGGTTTTGTGGCGCGCGGAAAAATGGGTGTGGGGTTTTGCGCTCGGGATGACGCTCTCGATGTTCGTGGTGTTTCTTGGAAATGTGTATTTGGGAATTCCACTGACGTTGCCGGGATTTTTGGGGGTATTCGGCGCGATGATCATCCCGTTGGGCGGGGTGAAATTTTTCCGCAAACGTTGGGGCGTTCCGGCAGCGGCGGGCGCACCACCAGTGCGCTACGGCGATATGGGAATGCGATCCATATCAAAACCATTGATGATCGGTTTGGCCGCGATCGGCGCATGGGTGGGGGTGCGGATCATCGCGATGGCGGTGGACGTGGCGTTGACGCCGACGTTTTTCGACGACGCGACGGATAACTGGAATCTGCGCGGGAAGATCTTCTTCTTCCAGAAGACGATCTCTCTTGCGTTCCCATGGGACGCGAACCCCGGCGTCAGCTCGTATCCGCCCACGGTCTCGCTTGCGAAGACCTGGCTCTCGACGCTTGCGGGCACCTGGAACGAGGGACTCAGTAACAGCATTCATGTCGTATGGTTCGTGTGCCTGCTGCTGCTCGTCTACTGGACGCTGCGCAGGTTGCTCCCCGTTGCCTGGTCGGTGCTGGGCGCAATCATTCTCGCATCGCTTCCACTTGAACTGATCCATGGAACGAATCCGTACGCGGATACGTTTTTGTCGTTGCATGTGTTTATGGCGGTTGCGTTGTTATTTAACGCGGTCGTTGCCAAGGGCGATTCACGAATCGCCCCTACATGCACATGGCTCCGATTGGCAGCCTTCGCCATCGCGTTAATTCCGTTCACGAAAAACGAGGGATGGGCGCTGTACTTCCCTGTGCTGATTCTCCTCTTTGTCGCGAGCGTGCTGTGGCTCTGGCACCGCAAGACCATGAACACACGGCAGATGACAAGGACGATCCTCTTCGCGCTTATTCTCGCGATGCTCGTTGCGGTTCCATGGATCTCGTACAAAGTGATGAATGGCCTCGCATTCGGAAACGCCAAAGGCATTGATCTGAATTTTCAGTGGCAGCCGGGGGTGTCCCTCTCGATTTTTGTAAATACGTTCTTTGAAGGCAATTGGGGACTCCTGTTCCCCCTCTTCTTCGGTCTCCTGATCACACGATGGCGCGCGGCCTTCGCATCGCCGCTCCTGCTCCTCTCTGCCTTCATCCTGATCCCCTACTGCGGCCAGATGTTCCTCTATATGTTCACGGGGCTCTCCACGGAGGCGTTGCTCCAGACGGGGTACGCACGGGGACTCATCCATTTGATGCCGGTGATTGTCGTGCTGACAATCCTTCTCCTACATGATGTTCTGAATAGAAAGAAATCCTGAATGGGGGTACGGGCGCTCCGGCGGAGCGCCCCTACGTTCTCTTTCCTCAATCATCCTTTTCCCGCTACTCTTCTCTCCGTGCCCTCCTACGCTGCGTTCATCGGCCATCAACCGCACCTCAGTCTCGCCGAACTCGCCGCGACGGTTCCGGGTTTTCTGCTGCACGAGACCATTGACCGCAGTGTGGTGCTGTTCGATAGCGCCGTCGCGCTCGATGCCGCATTCCTCGATACACTTGGAGGGACCGTGG
>CAYGNM010000057.1:2787-6713 GCA_964351275.1 uncultured Candidatus Peribacteria bacterium
GACCGTGGTGCTCGCCGAAAAACTCTCGGAGGGGATGGCCTCGACCGACGAAGTGCCCGACGTGCTCGCAAAGAAATTGATGCCGGTGAAGGGCAAGGCGACGTTTAGTCTCCGCACGCTGGGGCTGACGCCTGCAGCGGTGAAGACGCTCTACCGCAAGAGCAAGGATCATCTGCGGAAGAAAGGTAAACCTTCACGCTACGTCGGCAATGAACGAAAGGCCGCACCGTCAATCGTCCTGCGAGAACATGACCTTTTGGATGGATCGGGAGGATCGGAACTCGTGATTGTGCAGCGCCCCGTAAAATCTGATGACGGCAAAAAGCGTGATGCGCCACTCCTCTGGACCGGCGTGACGATCGGCGCACAAGATATTGAGAGTTACACGCTGCGCGACATGGAGAAGCCCGTCCGTGATACGGGCGTCGGTCTGCTCCCGCCGAAACTCGCCCAGATCATGCTCAATTTCGGAGTATGGCTCGCAAAGAGCAATCAAAAAAAGGGCCCGAGCCCGTCCCCGCCTGCCCACCGTAGCTCCCAGAGGAGCGAAGGTGGGAGCCCGAGCCCGATAGTCGTCTACGATCCCTTCTGCGGCACCGGCGTCATCCCCATGGAATGTTTGCTCCGTGGATTTTCCGCGCTCGCCTCGGACAAATCGGAGAAGGCGGTAACCGGCTGCACCAAGAATCTGGAGTGGATGCGCAAGAAATTTGAGATCAAGAAATCATCTGTCCCCTCCCGCGTCTGGAAGCATGATGCGACCAAGCCGTTCGAGGTGAAGGAGACAGTCGATGTGATTGTGACGGAAACCAGCCTGGGTCCGGCGCTTCAGAAGCGCCCGACCGTGCGCGAAGTCCAGAAGCTCTGCTCGGAGAACGAAAAACTGCAGCAGGAGTTCCTCCGCTCTGCCGCTGCGACATTCCCCGGCGCACCGATCGTCTGCACGTGGCCGGTCTGGTACGCCTCCAAAACGCCCATGTGGCTCGAGAAGATCTGGAAGACCGTCGACGAGTGCGGGTACCAGGCGGTGCTGCCCCCGACCATCGAGATCGTCGGTGATCGCATGTCGCTCCTCTATCGCCGCCCCGACCAGTTCGTCGGTCGCGAGATCGTCTTGCTCCGACCGAAGCGACGATGAAGTTCATGCGCCTCGTCTCCAGAGGGGCACGCATTCTCGGAAAGACGACCATCGTCCTGTTCTGCCTCTGGCACGCGGGAGCGCTCTTTATTCATACACTTCCTCCAGCAGCGGCGGGCATGATTCCGGACGCGTTGCGTTCGCACGTCTCCCCGATCGTCAACCCCTACATGATGGCGAATGGACAATGGCAGAATTGGGATCTGTTCTCCCCCGATCCGATGCGCAGGATTTCGCGGTATCGCGTAGTGGCCCTGCAGGAAAACATTTGGACCACTCTTCGTATTCTGGAACCCGCGACCGCGAGGTTTTGGCGCAGCAGCGGCGAATTCAGTTACCCGCTGCAGTTGGAGGACGGCGGCGCGACGGAACTTTTCTCACGGTACCTGCGTGCACTCTGCACGCCGCTGGGACTCACCGAAGGAACGCCGGTGGCACTCATGGTCGACTACGCCATTCTTCCCGAGTCGCCACCAGAGAATGATTGGGCGGCATGGCGAAAAGACACGACGGACGACTGGGACCAATGGACCGCGGCGGTGACGCCGTGTCCGGCAATTGGTGATCCGGCGATGATTCCGATGAATTTCCTATGACAATGTTGAATTCCCGAATTGGCATAAACGGTGGTGACAACGGGCGTCACATCGGGCGTTCCACCGGAACGCCCCTGCAATTCATGAATGATTTTTTCTTCAAACCGGTCTCCGCCACGGGGTTCGGTCTAATGCGCATCGCGTGGGGTGCCGCGGTCTTCTTCTCGTTTGTGACGCAGTGGCCGGATGTCGCCCGCTACTACGCCGCAGGAGGACAACTTCCGCCGTGGCTTGCGGAGGGAATGGCAATGCCATGGCCAAGCATGAGCGTGCTCTGGTATGTACCGCATGCGGACGGCGTTTTTCTCGCCTACCTCCTGCTGCTGATCTTCTCATTGTGCGCGTGCATCGGGCTCTGGCCACGCATCACGGTGATCGCGACGACTGTTCTCCTGATTTCCTTTCACGTCCGCAACCCCTGGCATACCACCGGGGGCGATGTGATTTTGCGCTCCGTCGGATTTCTGCTCTGTATCGGACCCCGCGGACTCTATGCATTTTCCATCGGTCGCGCCAAAAAACAGTACCGACAGTGGCTGCAAAAACGAACGCCCCTGCCCCCATTGACCATGCCGGCCTGGCCGCAGCGACTGCTCTTGTGGCAACTGATCATCATCTACACGCAATCGCTCTGGAGCAAACTCCTCGGGACGATGTGGATCAATGGCACGGCGGTGGGAGTCGCTCTGCACCACACGCATTTCGGTCGGTTCGCTCTCAGCCCGATTGCGGACAGCCTGAGCACGATCGGTGCGATTCTTGGGTGGAGTGTGATGGCGTGGGAAGCGCTGTGGCTGTTCCTTCTGGTTCCAAAGACGATGATTCCCGACGGCGTCAGTGACAGCATCCGGCGGTGGCTCCTGCTCTCGGGTGTCGCGATTCACACGGGCTTCGCAGCGCTATTGCGACTGGGCTCCTTCACCACCGCAATCCCCGTGATCGTGCTCGGGAATCTCCACGGCGAAGATATCGACGTGATGAAGAAAATGGTAAATCGGCGATGGAGAGGAAAAATCAGTGTCTTCTACGACGGCCACTGCGGACTCTGCCTGCGCAGTATGTTCTGGCTGATGATGATGGACTGGCTCCATCGTCTCAGGCCCGTCGATTTCCGCTCGGCACAGGAGCGGCACCTCTGGGCTCCGGATATTCCCGTCGCCACGCTCGACCGGGCAATGCATGTACGCCTGCCTGACGGAAGAACGATGAAAGGATTCACCGCATTCCGCGCACTGGCGTGGCATCTGCCGGTGCTGTGGCTGGTCGCGCCGATCCTGTATCTGCCGGGGATGATGTTCCTCGGAAATAAGATGTACGCACGCATCGCGAAGAGGAGGAAGAAATGCAGTCATGAAAGTTGTGTGGTGTAGATTTATTGCGCCGTAATAAACCTCAACAGCTCCACCACCGCCGTCTGCTCCTGCTTGAACGTCATTTTCCCCTTCTGCGCGCGGTCGGCAATGATGAGCGCGAGGTGGTAGAAAAAATATTCGTGCGGACGACGGAACGCTTCCACGTTCTCCCACTTGAGATTCGGAAATTGGTCGTGCAAGGCATCACGCACGGCCTGCATATCGGGACCGCTGAGGCGGAAACCATTCACGATCAGGAAGTACGTGATGGCAGCGACGGCCACACGCTTGTTGCCATTACTGAAGGGATGGCCGTCGATGATGGCGCAGAAGAGGTACGCCGCCTTCGCGAAGAAGTCGGGATAGTAGCTATCGCGCTGCATGAGCGCGAAGATCGACTCGAGTTTCTGGATCCCGCGCTGCTCATCGTCGTACGGAGGCGCGGGCTCGAAGGCCACCATTTCGCGGCTGATCATCGGGAAGAGGATCTGCCGACAGGCCGGGAGGGATGGATAGTGAAATGCCATGATTAGCGTTTGCTGAGTTCGTGCAGAACGTTTCCGATCAGATCTTTTAACTCCCGCTCGACGTCCGTCTCATTCATAAGCGAAGAATCTCCACCATCTTTTGCAATGAGCATCGTCTGCAGTTTCTCAAGCATCTTCGTTTCAAGAAGAAGACGACCCAGCGCTGGGCTGAGGATGAAAGCACGGTCATGGCCGTGGCTCTGCACGACGGCGAAATTTTTCACAGATGCGAGAATTTTCCCGGCACCTTTTTGAAGATCCGAGATCCGGATGATGGGGAGCATGGAGGACATAGCCTCAGTATATTTTATAT
>CAYGNM010000058.1:0-6689 GCA_964351275.1 uncultured Candidatus Peribacteria bacterium
CCGTATGTTCGGTCATGAAAAATTCGTGTTTGACAGTCCCTGCCATTGCCTTCGGAGAAGGAAAGGGAGGAAGTAACGTGCCGTCCGCTCCCATGATCGTTTCTCCATTGATCATCATCCAGTCTCCCGGAACGGGTTTGCCGGAGGGTGATATGGGAGCGATTCGCTTTCGCCCATTTTTATCCAAAATCATATGCCCTTTCGGCGTGTCAAAAACCACTCCATCGGGGCCCACCGAGACCACAGTCACTTGCACGCGCTCGCCGTCCTGCATCATCGACCCTTTCTGCCCGGGTTGTAATTTCTTCGCGCCATCAAAATTTTCTATTTTTGGAACCAGCTTTTCTGTTGGAGTGACGGGTGTCTGCGGTGGCCGGTTTTGTGCGCTAGGCGGAGGAATCACAACTGTTTCTTCCGGCGGTAGCGTTGCACCGGCCGGAGCCTTTTTGGCCTCCGTTACTTCTGCCACTACAGACTCTCCGTCACTTCCCGTAATCCCCCGTTTCATCAATTTACTTCTCTCTGCGCGCACGAGCCGGGTCGTTTCCCGCTGAATCTCCTCCGCAGTCGCGGTTGGACCCAAATTCTGCCGTGCTATTTTCTCATTGCTCTTCCAGAGTCCTTTATTGAGAGCCTTCAGACGTTCGAATACTTGTTCTCGTGAGAGATTGCCGAGTTCGCCGGGCAGTTCATGCGTTTTGAGAATGCTCAAGGATTCTTCGGCGGTGAGGTGTCGGCCGAGGAGTTCTTGGGCAATGCGGATGCGCGCCGCGTCGGCGCTCTTGGGCATTTTCAGGACTCGCTCCATATTCGCGGCTTTCCCTGATCCCAGTGTCGCTGCTGCAGCATCCTTTATTGTCTGTGCCTCATTCACGAATTCCAAAATCTCCTTTCCGCGCTTCACGCAGAGCTTTCCGGATCCGTCGAACACCACCATCTCGCCTGCGTCCGTGTAGTGCACCACCTCGTACGCTTTGTTGGGCATCGGCTTGCCGTCGTTGAATTTTTTGGCAAATTTATCGAGCTTCCGACCGCTCAGATCCATGACTGGCTTGAGATCGTTCCCCAGCTCCGTCGCGAGCGCGGTGCGGTTTCCTTCCATATGATGTTGGAGCCGGGTCGAGTGGGCTGCTGCTTCAAGTGCTTCTCCCTGCGGAAGGAGCTTGCGATACGCGCTCAGGTCCCGCAGCGAACGAACGTCCTTGATTCCTGCGGCTGCCAGTTCCGCTGCAGTCATCGCTTTGATTTCCTCAGCACTCTTGCCGGCGAGAGCAGGAATATCACCGGCAGACTTTTCGCCGATTTTGAATTCTTTGATTTTCTTGAGCATGGCTGCCACTCCTTCTTCCTGACTCTCCAGCGATTTCGCCAACCGTTCCAGTTTCGGCATCTTGAAATGCTCATAGATCGCTTTGGGTGCCGAGAGCAGATGGCCGACGCCTCCGACGATATTGCCTGGCAGATTTTTTCCGAATTGGTAGAGATGCGTCGCGGTTTCTCCCGTTGCTCTGATCAATGACTCTCCGCCCGCAAACGCCGCCTGACGAACGGCGCTCATCATCCCCGTTTTGCCGTCGAGGCGCGCCATTTGGTAGATATTCTTCGTCACGTTCCACGTTGTTCCGCCGAACTCCGCTACCGTCGCTCCTGCTCCCACGAGTGTCGCGCGGGTCGCTGCGCTGGCAACATTTCTGCCCTGTGATCGTGCGAGCTGGAAGGCTGCGCGTGCCGCCGTCACTCCCGCTCCGGCTGCTTCCATCCCCGTCGCCGTCATAATCACGTTCAGCGCGATTTTGCCGATGCCCTTGCCAACTTCGCCGCCGCCGTTGCCGTGCTCATCACCGGCGAATTCTTTCCATGCGATCAGTGCCTTGCCCATCTCTTTCCAGCCATTTCCCGCCGTTTCCCACGACCACTTACCGCTCTGTGGATCGCGTCCGAAGAGCGCGAGCATGCCGGCACCGGTATCGATCGGATGCGCGAGCATCGTCGCCAGGCCTTCACACAGTTCGCCCGTGCCGTGGATGAGTCCCGAAACGACATCGACCGGGAAGGTGATAACGGCACCGACATAGGGGACTTTGTCTTTGACCCATCGCGTTGCGGTGTCGAGGCCGTGGCCGATGGTGTCGGCGAGCACGAATTTGAACGCGTGTCCCATCCCTTCAAATGTCCCCTGTACCAGGTTCTGCCAGATATTCGGCGATTCCACTGGCGGCAATGTCTGGATGCTCTGCACCACCTTGCCGGTATCGATGTTGGCTTTGACGTTGTGGACGTTGTGCTGCAATAGGCCGTTGCTGATCTCCGTGGAGAGTTTTCCCAGCTCTGCCAATTGCGCCTCGTGACCCTTCTCCAGTTCCTGACGGCCGTCTTGCAGCCGCTTCTCATGCGCGGCGAGTTCGGGGAGCGTGCCGTTGATCAGGTCGATGGTGCGCTTCAATTCCTGCTCATGACTGACGATCTGCACGCGCTGTCCTGTATTCTCCACAAGAGCCTTCTCCACCTGCTGTTCCCCTTTCTGCATCTGCTCGCCGGTCTTGCCCAATTGTTCCACGCCTTTCCGTCCCTGCTCGCGGCTTTTCTGCAGATCTTCCAGTTGTTTCCTCAGCTGGCCCATGCGCGCCTGGTCTCCGTTGCTACCCAGATTCCTCAGTGCAGTTTCCACCTGTCCAATCGCCGCGTCGATCCTCGTCGCATTCTCGGCGACGTCGGACTGGCGAGTCTTCACTTCTGTCTGGCCTTTTGCCGTCTCCTCACGTTGTTTGCCCAGCGCGTCGTACCGCTTGTGCAGTTCCTGTTCGTGACCGTACAACTGCTTGCGTGACTCCTGGATCTTTGCGAGCTCTTCCGCGCGGCTCTTGATATCGAGCTTCGTTTTGTACTCTCCCTCTACGAATTCTTTCGCATGCGCCTCGAACTGCCCATGCTGTCTCTGCTGGGCGGTGCCCGGGACTCTTCCCAGTGCCACAGAATCTTCGTCCTGTTTCTGCGACATATCCACAAGCACTCCCTGTCGTTTAAGTGACAGCTTCTTCGCGTTATCGATCCGGTCATTCAATTCCTTCGCTTTGCGTTCGCCATCGCCACTTGTGGCGATGTGATTGACGATGCGTGCTGAGCAGTAACCGACCGCAGCGCCGATCACCGCGCCCGGTACCGCACCGACACCGAAGAACCAGACGCCGACGGCGGCACCCACGGCAGCGCCCGCAGCACTCGCCGCGATCGGCGGCTCCTGCACTGCCTTCAGCTGCTCTTTCGCTTTCTCGTGGAAGTCCTGCACGTCGTGTGTGTAGTGCACCAGATTTTCCTGCATCTCCCCCAGCGCCTTCTGATTCTCTTCAAATTTCTGGAATTCCGCCCGGAGGACGGCGGGATCAGAGCTGTTGAGGTTTGCGGTATTCACGCGATCCTCGAAGACTTTTGTCATCTTCACCTGTTTCTCCAGCATGTGCTTCTCCACGGTTTCGATGGTGCGCGCTTTGCGGTCCGCTTCTTCTTTCTTCTGCTTGGCTTCACTCTCTGCCTTTTTCTTTCCATCCTCCTGTCCGCCGAAGAGCGATTTTAGGACGTTCTGGACCTGCTCCTCCACGCGCTTTCGGACCGTCTCGAGCGGCTCCTGCACACTCACGCCTTTGGCCTCGCGAGCAATGAACTGAATCAATTCCAACCGGAGACGGTCGGCGATCGATTGCGGGAGCTCTTTGAATTTCGCCGTGTATTCTCCGATCACGTTTGTGGTCGCGTGCACCAGTTCCTTCTGCGCGCGCTCGAGGTCTTCGGGCGACTGCTGACCCGGTCGCTGCACATTCTGCTGCTCGGTCTTTTTTGCGTTCTCCGCATTCTGAATATCGCTGGCGTTGATCTGCGGAACCTCTGCCAACGTGAGCAGCCGCCGCTCCGCAGTGGATCCATCGCCGGTGAGGAATGTTTGTGTGTGCATGATGGATCACGATGCTTCGATTTGTGATGCGACATCCGAAAGTCCGGTGACGTCCGTCGCCTCCACTTCGCCTTTGGTACTCTGCAGTGACGTTCGCAAAAACTCTCCGAGCTTCTGGGGAAATTGCGGATCGGCAATCACCAGTTTCTTGAGGACGTCTGTCTGTTGCTTCTCAATATCTTTCACCAGCGTGATCAACGCCGCCGCCTGTTTTTCATCCGCCTTCTCTGCCGCGCTCAGCAGCTCTGCCGCGGTCTTCGGATTGAGAATCCAGAGGTTGTTTATGGCCGACATAAGCGAAGAATCTGGCATAGGAAAATCTAGTAAGTATACCAGAAAAACGCGGGTTCTTCTATACGGACTGACCCATATGCTCCTCTCTATTCTAGATCAAATCAGCCATTGGAGTGGTTTCAGGCGTCTGCCGCAACCACAGGACCGGGAGTCATGGTGATCGTGTGGCCGTCTTTTACGGTGGGAGGAGGTGTAATTCCGTTACTGAGCGTCATGATCGTTTGCGCGAATGCCGATGCAGGCATCGCATCACTACTTCGTTCACCCCAGTATTGTAATTTAATAATGCAGTCACTTCCCGTTCTCTCCACCGCATTCACCGGTGCATTGCCTCCGTCTATGGCTATACGGACAGTGCGACCACCAATTTTCAGGTTGCCCCCCTGCAAAATACATCGAATGCCGCCCAGCGGAGGCAGCCGGACGTCGAGTGACGTACTCCGGCCTTCCGGAACCTGGGAAGTAATTGCTGCGGCGATCGCTTCTACCGTCGGTTTGGTGAGCGCTTCGGACTTCTTTCCGGATTCTTCTGCGGTCTTCTTCCCTTCTTCCGCTGTCTTCGCGGGCTGTTCATTAGCTTTCTTTTGCCGTTCGGCAATGAGCTTGTCCGCGTTGGCGTTTACCAGCCCTGTCGTTGGCGGTTTCAAATGGTGCATGTTGATATTTTTGAGCGTGGTATTGATCTGGTCATAGCGTGCATAGTTAAAGCTCATGCCTCCGGCCGGTGTATCCATAGGTCCTCGTCCTCCGTTCCACCATCCGGTTTGCCACTGTCCTGCGGGTTTGTTGAATTGCATTCCCATGTAATCGCCGAACCAGTTGCCAAATTGCTTACTGTACTTATCGACGTCGCCCGTCGTGCTTTCTGGCGTGGCATCCACGTTGGTGATCAGATAATTTTGTCCCCACGTCTTTCGCACGATCTTGCATGTCGTCTCCATCACGGTCATGGCTTTCTCGAGCGCCTGCTTCGCGGTATCCATGCGGGCGACATCGTCCGTCTTGATTGCCGCTTCCAACTCTTTCATGCGTGCCTGCACTGTTTTGAGGTCCTCTTGTGCGAGAGGATCTTGGGCATCGCCGTCTGCTATGCGCAGTCTCGCCTCCGCCAGTGGCTTGTTCGCCGCTTCGTGCGCTGCAGAGACCTTGCTGTTCACTTCCACCTTCGCCTTGTTTTGCGCTGCTTCAGTTTTTACGTCGTCCTGAGTACGAATGCTATCGAGAGCGGTGCTGACCCGCGCGAGGCGGTTTGCTGACGTGATATCGATCTGAAAAGCGCCGCTACCCGCGTCGACTGTAAAGTCGGTCCCTTCGCGTAATCCTTGCGAGCCCAATGTTTTCCGGAATGTCTCGCGATCTGCCGGAGTACGGGAAGCTCCCAGTGTCACCGTCAATCGTTCCGTGGTGAGCGCCGGCGTCGTGCCCACTGCCGGACGTGTGGTGGAGTTCAGCGACAGCGCTGCTGTGGTCGGGAAGCGCTTTTGCATGGCGGCGAATTGATTGTTGAATTTTTGGCGCTCAGTCACAACGTTGTTCTGCATGCCGAATTTCGCGCCAAATTGCGCGAGAAAGTTTTTGAACGTCTGGATGGTTCCAGTGATCATCGAGATCATTGTGCCCGCCTTGAGCGGTGGAGAGATCGCCCGTCCTTCCACAGCGTTCCGGTGCCCCTGTTCAACCTCATCATTGGTCGGTTCCGCGAATCCGTGTTGCTGGAGCGCTGCTTTCACTCTTTCCATGTCGTGATCTTTTTCCCGATTGTACGAGAGGAGCGTCGCGGTGCCCTGCTTGATATTTTCCGGGGTCAATTGAACCTCCCTTTCCAGATTGGCGGAAAGACTTGTCAGTGAGTTTGTCACGGAGTCCATGGTTCCCTGCAGTGCCTTGGCTGCTTTGTCTGTGGTTTCACTCGCGTTCTTGATGTTCTTTGCCCCCATCTCCTGTGGAGCATTCATCTTTATTTCGGCTGCTCCTTTTTTCTGTGCTGCGGAATCGATCTTGTTGGGTCCCTCCAAATTATAAATCAGCCGGTGTTCCCGGACACTGAACGAGTTGGCGCTGCGGAAGAGGGGAATCAGAGTCATGGAATTACGCGGATTGGATGGAGGATTCAAGCGAGGCGAGATTGTCGTTCTCCTGTGCTTTCGTACTCATCTCCGCCGCTGCAACCGCGGTGTGCTGAAAGGCGTGCACGTGCGTGGCGAGCTCGTTCGAAAATGCCGCGAAGCGTTTGCTGTACTCCGCGAATGCGGCGTCGTAGCGCGCCTGACGTTGCTGCTTCTCCTCTAGAGTCTCGTTCTGATATTTCTTATCGAGTGTTGGCAGCTGTGCGGAGGTCAGCTCCGGTTCGATCTGCCCCATGATCGTGTCGTACACTTCCTGACCTGATGGGAATTTCGGGAGCTGCGGCAACGCGACAATGGGCCCCTGGCCTGCGGGATTTGTTTGT
>CAYGNM010000059.1:0-6622 GCA_964351275.1 uncultured Candidatus Peribacteria bacterium
TGACGGTCGAATGGATCAACGGTCCGATCGAGGCAACGATCATCAAAGACAAAGCGGCCGATCCGGAGTTTGGCACGGGCGTGATGACGATCACCCCCTGGCACGATCACATCGATTTCGACCTCGCCGAGCGTCACGATTTGGAGAAGCAGCAGATCATCGGTTTCGACGGCAAGCTGCTCCCCGTCGCTGGTGAGTTCAGTGGCATGCCTATCGAGGATGCGCGTCCGAAGATCGTCGAGAAGCTGAAGGCGAAGGGATTGCTCGTCGGTATCAAAGAGGATTACGTGCACAACGTTGCCAAGAGCCAGCGCGGAAAGGGGATCATCGAACCGCAGATCAAGGAACAGTGGTTCATTGACGTGAATAAGCGTGTGGTGAAGTGGAAAAGGAAGGAAATGAGCCTCAAGGAAGTGATGCAGGAGGTCGTCAAAACGGGTTTGATCAAGATCATCCCCGACCGCTTCGAGAAGACGTACTTCCACTGGATCGATAACCTGCGCGACTGGTGCATCAGTCGGCAGATTTGGTGGGGACATCGGATTCCGGTGTGGTATCGGGATGATCGGGGGGCTCGTGACGTCCATGTTGGAATTCAGGCTCCAGAAGGAAGTGGTTGGACGCAGGATCCGGACACGCTTGATACCTGGTTCAGCTCTGCGCTCTGGACGTGGAGTACGCTCGTCGATCCTGCATTGGCAGACGATTTCAGTCTGAATTTGGAAGATCTTCTTCGCAAAAGTCCGGACTTCCTGAAGTTTCACCCGACGGATGTGATGGAGACCGGGTACGACATCCTCTTCTTCTGGGTCGCGCGCATGATCTTGATGACGACGTACGTCACGGGACCGATGCCGGAGCTGGAGTACGGTCAGGTGCCGTTTGATACTGTCTACCTCCACGGCATGATCCGCTCGCGAGACGGCCGCAAGATGAGCAAGAGCGAACCCGATACGATGATCGACCCGCTCGATATGATCAAAAAGTACGGAGCGGACGCTCTGCGGCTCTCGATGATCGTCGGGCAGAGCCCGGGCAACGATTCTCGTCTGTACGAAGAGAAAATCGCGGGGTACCGCAATTTCATCAACAAGCTCTGGAACGCGTCGCGGTTCGTTCTGATGAAGTGCGAGGAGGCGCACACGGATCCGTCCACCATCACGTCGCTTCCTCCAACCAAAGAACTCTCTCTTGCCGATCGTGCTCTGCTCCATGCGCTGGAGATGCTGATTGATGATGTGACGGATGGACTCGCAGACTATCGTTTGAGTGAGGTGGGAGAACGAATCTACGCTTTCGTCTGGGAGTATTTCTGCGATTGGTATCTGGAGCTGAGCAAGGGCTCGGCGAATCTTGCTGTTCTCGTCCATGCACTACGGAGAATCCTCAAGCTCCTGCACCCGTACTGTCCGTTCGTCACCGAAGAACTCTGGGCATCCGTAAAACCATCAAAAGCCGGGATGCTCATCAAAGAAGAATGGCCGACGATGAAGTCTGATCGCAAAGACCCAGAAGCCTTCGCTCAGCTGCAGATCCTCATCGACGTGATCACGGCAATCCGGAGACTCAGGAGCGAGCAGGGGATTGAACCGGGAAAAGAAGTCACTGTCACTATCTTTAGCAACGAGTACACAGCTCTCTTCGATTCCCAGCCCGACCATATCCGCAGACTGGGAAAAGTCGGATCACTGACGCTCTCCTCCAAGGCGGAGAAGTTTAAAAACACTGCCGTCGCGATTCTCTCCGGAGCTGAAGTTCATCTTTCTCTTGAAGGATTGATCGATGTCGATGCCGAACTGAAGAAGCTGAAAACGGAGCATGCGGATCTCACGCGTTATCTGAATGGAATTGAGAAGAAGCTCAACGATCAGGTCTTCACCGAGAAGGCTCCGACAAAAGTGGTGGAGATGGAGAAGAAGAAAATGGATGAGACGAAGGAGAAGCTGAAGAAGATCGAAGAGCGGCTGAAAACGCTCTCTTGAGGCGACTGTTCCACACCCCTGTGGAACGTTCGATATTGGCTAGCATAAAAGGAAAAGTCAGGATTTGAAAAAGTGATCTTTCTCAGGGGTACTTCCCACGGGAAATATCGGCGGTAGAGTTTCTGCATGCGATACTATTCTCTCCGTCGCCGAGCACTCAATGATATTCAGCTGCAAAAGATTGCAGATGGATTATTTGACGTAGCTCAAGTCATTATTGCCACATTTACTATTCCGCTTTTCTGGGGAGAGGCGTCATTTATCGGTGCAATTTATGGCTCGTGTATGGCAATGGTGCTATGGTATTGGGGCGTTTACCTCCTCTCCGTATGTGGCAACTAATTTCTGACAATCCAATCCTCATTTTCTACTTTGGAGCTGGTCTTTTGGGAACAATTGTCACAATCATAGCGAAGAAGATGCACGTTCCTGACTCCGAATGGCGCAAGAGATATTCGCACCCTCGCCATTCACATAAGGCGGCGCACTCATAAATGTTATTTGAGCATTCTTCTCCTCCGTTCATGTCGCAATTAGTTGCCTCTGTTGATCCGATCGTTGCGCTGTACATCACAGTAGGTGTCATCGTGTCTGTCGTTTCTATGATCGCTATGAAAATGCATGTTCCCGATGCTGAGTGGCGCAGGAGATATTAGCATCCTCGTTCGCATAAAACAGTTCACTGATAGATGGATAGATCCATCGTCACTGCCGTCCCCGTCTTCACCGTGAGCGCCGACCCCCGCGTCACCGCATTCCTGCCGAATCGTTCATGCAGCAGATCGAGCGAAGCCTGCATTGCTTCGTCACGCTCGGTCCTTTCTGGCGTACAGAAGAGGGAGTACTGCAATGCAGCGGATGGGAGCAGATGCCAGAGCGCGAGGCCGACCTGTGTGTATGTTCTCTGGAGATCATGGCTTCGCTCGAAGCAGTTCTTCATCAAAGGCAGGATCGCGTCTGCGGTCTGGCTTGGCTGCGGCAGTGATGCATTGGCCCCGCCGCCCTGGTATTCCCCGTCTCGAAGCCAGACGGAGATTCCCCGGCACGAGAGGTTTTGTCGGCGCATCTTGAGCACTGTGTACTCCAGATGCTTCAGGAGCTGCGCCCAGAGCAGGTCTTTATTCTTCGTTGAGCGGAAGCTGCGGCAGCGACTGATGGATTTAGGTAGAGCTTCCTCTGCAGTCACGACGGAAAGGGAATTGCCGAGAAGTTCTTCCTGTAGTTCCACGCCTGGTTTCCCAAAGAGTCTTCGCAGCTCCTCTGCCGGAGCCTGTGCGATATCCCAGGCCGTCTTCCAGCCATGTGCATCGGTATGCTGGACACGCTGACGACCGATTCCGGGAATTGCCGCTGCCGGACGGTCCCGCAGAAACGCTTCCCATCCAATCGATTGCCCGATGACCGTGGTTCCGGCGGGCTTTCGGTACTCACCCGCCATCTTCGCCAGAATTTTCGATTTTCCGATGCCGACGGAGACCGTTAGTCCGACCTTCCGGGCAATATTCTCCTGTTGACGTTTTGCCCACGTCTCCAGATCTGCCGGAAGTCCGCCGGTCACCGTTCGCAAATCCAAGTACCACTCATCGATGGACATCTGTTGCACGAGCGGGCAGAGAGTCTTCAAAATCGCTTCAATCTCGTGCGACGCGCGTGCGGCTTCGTGGAAGTCGGCGGGCATCCGGATCGCCTGTGGACAGAGCTTTAACGCATCCATGACCCGCATTCCCGTCTTCACGCCAAACGCTTTCGCTGCGTAACTGGCCGCGATCACACACCCCCCGCCCATGCCCAGCGCGAGCAGCGGCTTCCCCTCCAAGGAAGGATTCTTTCGCACGATGGCCGATGCGAAGAACGCGTCTGCATCGATGTGGGCAATTGTCATCCTGAGCGAAGCGAAGGATCAGTACCTTCGCACTACCCCTCTTACAACCCCCGCTACTTTCAACTCCTCTCGCGCATGTAGCTCCGGATATCGGGGATTCTCCGCCTTCAGGAAGAACTTGCCCTTCTCTTTTACCAGTCGCTTGAGCGTGAACTCGCCGTCCAGAATCCCCACGACGATATCGTGGACCCGAGGCTCCTTTCCGCGCTCCACGACGACTAAATCGCCTTCATGAATCCCTGCATCGATCATGCTGTCGCCCTTCACGCGCAGGAGGAACGTCGACGATTTATCACGAACCAGATAATCCTCGATCGTGATTGTCTCTTCGGCCTGCTCCTCGACCGGTGCGGCAAACCCCGCGGCGATGGGACCAAACAGCGGGAGCATCATGGGCATGATGCCTTCCGGTTGCGGCTGTTCCATGATCTTGATGCGGCCCTTGGGATCTTTCTCCAGGTGTCCCGTGCGGAAGAGAACCATCACCACCTTCGCGACCGCATTCTTACTGCGCACGCCGAAGGCCACTGCAAGATCGGCAAGGGAAGGGGAATACCCCCGTTTCTGCTGGAATTCACGGATGTAGCTCAAAACCGTTCGTTGATGAGGAGTGAGCGTATTCGTGACGGTGGACATACGTACAGGGGGAACGATCGTGCACCAGCATAGGTGGACGATTGTTCACTGTCAAGATCCTTCGCTCCGCTCAGGATGACATTGCAATCCAATTCCTCTCTGCAGCTTCCACAGACATTGCAAGCAAACTTTCCATTTTGTCATCCAGTTCTTGCGTCTATGTGCCGAAGCTTGCAGCAAGGACTGATGGAGGGGGTACATGAATCGGAACAGATGGAGGGGATTTGACGTTTGCTCCGCGATTCACATATCCCTGATATTCCAGAGCAGTTAGCAGATACGTACGCTGCTCATCTCGGATAGCCCGATTTAAACGTCCATCCGGCGACGTAACATGTCCCTGCTCATCCAAATGATCGCCTTTGCAAATACCAATCTTCTCACCTGCGACGGTGATCGCGTGGGCGTTGGGACAATGTGCAGAGCATCCTTCGCAATTCATCAACTTCTAAGTCTACGCGTCGCATGACATTTGTCCATTGGCGTCCTTGCGAAGTAGGGACTGCACGAAAAAATGTCAGATGGAAGAGAAAAGACGGCATACGTCGATCCTTCGCTCCGCTCAGGATGACAGTCTTATCCTATGACATCGAGGTCTTTATGTTTCCGCAACTCCAGGTACGTGATCGTCCAGACGGTCTGCTTGAAGACGTGGAGGTAGGCGAAGAAGTAGCTCGCGACCAGCGTGAGGGCGATGCCTACGACGCCGCCGATGATCCAGGTGAGGAGATCGGAGAGGAACGTGCCAAGGAGGAGGACAATGCCGATGATGATTCCTGGGATGATGACGATGATGGCAGCATTGAGAATGATCCGCAGACTGATCACAAAGAGCAGTAGGAGCAGAAACATGATGTGTCCCAAGTAGCTGATGATCAGCTTGAAACTCTTGCCGAGTGCGGTAAAGAAGCCGATTTTGTCGATGACGACGGCTTCCTCCGCGAAGCTGAAGAAGAAGCGGAGGATGTTGGAAAGGGCCCAGACGGACCACAGGATAATGATGACGGCCACCTTCGCGTTGCCATCGATGTACCGCACGATGACGGACGTGAGCGTGATGCTGGTCGAAAGGCTCCCTAGCACGAACATCTCGTGGATCGCGAAAATCGAGAAGAAGTTGTAGAGCCCCAGCACCATGCCGCCCTTCACAGGTTCGCCCATGTGCGATTTCGCCCCGAGGCCGATGATCGCGCCCAGCGCCATATGCGGGAAGAACAGCTCGATCGTAAAGAGGACCAGCAGGACGATCAGGAAGGTCCAGAAGAACCAGTGCGGCATCGTGTCGTAGATGATGATCTCCACATCGAAGAATCCCGCGCCGCCGTTGCCCGCGAAGTATTCGTAGAGAAAGTAGATCTGGTACCCGATCAATTTGATGCTCAGGAGGAGCTCGAAAAATGCCGAGGTGCACCCCCAACGGCGGATGGAAGATTCGCGGCGGGTGATTACCCACGCCTCTGCGATGATTTCCCGGGGTGTCATATACAGGAAGTATGACGCATGAATCATGAATTATGAATGGCTGCTTTCCCTTGTCGCACCATAATTCTTGATTCTTGATTCATGATTCACGGCACAAGATCTTGTAGAGGTGTATAGACATAGTCCGTCCCGAGAATAATGGTGATCTGCCCCTGTTTTTCGGTGGAAATCTCCGTCGGCAGCGTTCCCGGGGTGAGTTTCAGGAGGTCTGCGAAGAATTGTGCGAGATCTTCATCATCTTTGGTGCGGGCAATCACGACAGAGGCGGGGAGCTTCGGCGGATTCTTGCGATCATCGGACGCGTTGTCGGTTTCGATGTCGTCGAAGCCGTATCGGAGCAATTCATTCCCCAGCCGCCTGCCCATCCCGGTCTTCGCACCCGCGTTGAGAATGTGGATTTGCGGCTTTTGCACGACGATTATGCGGTTATGGAGGAGAAGCCGCACGAACGCCTGGATCTGCTTCCAGGTCACTGGGAACTGCGGAATGGAGACGGGGAGCAGGACCGATGCGCCGTCGAACTGATCGCGCGGCGGTGCGTAGAGGAAGCCGCCGGGCGCGACGATCGACGTTTCGATGCCGCTTTCAAGGTTCAGATTCATGCTCACGATATTCTTTCGGTCAATGCGCTCGCCGAGCC
>CAYGNM010000060.1:0-6618 GCA_964351275.1 uncultured Candidatus Peribacteria bacterium
GCCGGCTATGAGGGACTGATGAACACGGTCAATTTCCCGCTCCAGATCGTGGTCCGCTCGGCGAAAATGAACATCGACCCGTATCTGGAAAATCTGCGGTCTCTCGCAACCAATCAGCACAACGACCTTCTCAAGAATCTCACCTTCTCCTACGCCGACTTCGTCGAGCGTCTGATCGACGTCGCCGACATCATGCAGAAGCGGTTCTACGTTGTGGTGCCGCTCGACCAGAGCGTCCGGCACAAGGGAATGCTCGAGCAGTTCTTCAGCTGGATCAGCCCCGATGATTCCACGACAAAGGCCGCCATCCGCGCGCACGACTTCGCCTCCAATAGTCGCAGCCTCAAGGACCGCGTTGCGATGGTGCAGGCAGGCCTCGAGAATATCGGCCTCATGAGCAAGCGGCTCTCGACCCATGAGCTGATTGAGCTCTACTACAAAATCTACAATCCAAAGACGAGTCAGGAACAGAAGTTGCCGGAGGATGATGGGAAGCTGAAGATGGACGGCACGACGCTTTGACAACCCTCAGTATGCGCGTAGAATCGCCGCGCTCCCCTATTGCTCGTGCGAGAATAGATCCGGAGCATCCTATTTTTCCCCCTCGCACCCTCTCTTTCTATGTCCCCGCGCACCGCAGCCCCCGAAAAAGTGAAGACGAATCCCCTGATGGAGCAACTTCTGAAGGACGCGCCGATGCCAATCCGCGTGAAGCCCGGCGAATTGATCGAAGGCACCGTGGTCTACCGCGGAAAGAACAAGCTGCTACTGGATATTGATGGTGTGGCCACCGGCATTGTCTCGGGCCGGGAACTCCGCGACTCGTTCAACACGTTCCGCGAACTCAAAGTCGGTGACGCCGTCGCAGCGCTGGTACTGGAGGAGGAGAACGACGAAGGCATGATTGTGCTGAGTCTTCGCATGGCGAGCCAGCAGAAGGCGTGGGACCGCTTCCACAGACTTGTCGAGACGGATGCGACGATGGACTTCGTGGCGCAGGAAGCCAACAAGGGAGGATTGCTCGCAAACATCGACGGCATTCGGACCTTCCTCCCGGTGAGCCAATTGGCCCCGGTCAATTACCCGCGCGTGAACAACGCCGACGCGTCCGAGATCATCTCGCGTCTGCAGAAGTTCGTCGGCCACCGGTTCATCGTCAAGATCATCACGATGGACGAGGAAGCCGGGAAGATCGTCGTCTCCGAGCGCGAGGCATTGAGTGAGCAGCGCGCCAAGGCTCTCGAGCATCTCAAGATCGGTGATGTGAAGGAGGGCTTGGTGAGCGGCATCGTGAAGTTCGGCCTCTTCGTCGCCTTCGACGGATTGGAAGGCCTCGTCCACATCTCCGAGATCGCGTGGGGCCATGTGAAGAACCCGTCGGAATTCGCGCAGATCGGAGACCGCGTGACGGTCAGAGTCATTGGCGTCGATGGAGAAAAGCTCAGCCTCAGCATCAAGCAGCTGACCAAGGACCCGTGGGAGGAGATCGCGGAGCGGTACCCCGTCGGCAAGCGTGTGACGGGCACCATCGTCCGTTTCGCTGACTACGGCGCATTCCTCAAGCTCGAGAAGGACATCAATGGACTGGTGCACCTGAGCGAAGTGGCACACCAGAAAGTGACCGACCCCGCCGAAGTGCTGACCATCGGCCAGAAGGTCGACGCGCAGGTGATCAATATCGACGTCGACGAACGCCGCATCGGCCTCTCCATCAAAGCCCTGAAACCGATTGATAAGGAGACGATGGAACGGATTAAAAAAGAACGCGAAGACGAAGAGGCGAAACTGAAAGAAGGCAAAGATTCTAAGGGCGAACAGGCGCAGGCGTCCCCGCCTGCGGACGACGCCGCAAGCGCCGAAAAACCCGCACCAGCATCAGGTTTTGTGGCATCCAAAACCGGCAAAAAGTACTACCCCGCCGATTCGGCGCACATGGAGAAGATCAAGGACGAGAACCGCGTAACGTTTGCGACGAAGGAAGAGGCGGAAGCCGCGGGCTATAGTGCCTAAATTTGATGTTCCAAGCCGCCATTTTCGACTTCGACGGCGTGATCGTGAACAGCGAAGTGTGCTGGGAAAAACCCGAGTACGCGCTGTTCACCATGACTGCGCCGGGATGGAATGAGAACGAGCGACACCGTCTGATCGGATTAACACCGGAGAGCACGCACGCTCTTCTGACAAAGGACTATGGCGCAACGATGCCGCTGCAGGAATTTCTTGCGCTCTACGACAGACTGGCAACGGATCTCTATGCGAAAGAGACGTCTCTCCTCCCCGGCGTAGTCAGTCTTCTGACGCTCTTCAAAGAGAAGAACATCCCGCTCGCCATCGCAACATCATCGCCATCAGCATGGATTCGCCTCTCGCTCGATCGCTTCGGTCTGACAGACAGATTCCAAGTGATCGCGAGCGCTCCGGATCTGCGACTCCGGAGCAAACCTCATCCGGACGTGTATCTGCATGCGGCAAAGTCTCTGACTGCAATACCAGAGTCATGCATCGCGTTCGAAGACTCACGAAACGGCGTCCTCTCCGCAAAAGCCGCCGGTATCTACTGCATCGGCATTCAGAATGATCCACAGCAGGAACTATCCGCAGCAGACCGTATTATTCGGAGTTGTGAGGAACTGGGGTGGAGGGATTTCGAGTCAATCTAAGATAATGCTCGGTCACTCAAAAAATGCAGATGCAGATACGGCACTTCCTGCCCTCCTTCTTTGCCAACGTGGAAGGTCAATTTGTATCCGTGAATCCCCTTCTCCACAGCGAACTTCTGGGCTTTGAGGATCAGCATCCCGGGAAGATGCTCGGTCTCTGGCGTGATATCAGCGATGGAGGCAACGAATTGCTTAGGGATGAAGAGGAGGTGCGTGGCAGCCTTTGGATGAATGTCTTTAAAGGCGAGGACTTCGTCATCTTCGTAGACGATGTCCGCAGGAATTTCCTTCTCGAGGATCTTGTGGAAGATGGTGGGAGTCTCCATACCACTCACCCTAACCGTAATCCCCTAATGCTTTAAATTGACTTTTTGACCAAAAAAAGCGACAATATACAGGATATGGGCAATTCCCTCTCGTCGTCGGCCGACAAGCTCTCCCCGATGAAATCGGTCGAAAAGGGGCGGCTCATTGTGCGACAGCCGGGGAAGCTGCAGGAGCTGACGAACCTCCTGGAGACGTTCGAGAACCTGAACGCGCGCGTGAGCGAAAGGACGGGCGAGGACCGGTCGGGAGACATGGGTGGCGCGGGGGCAGGAGCCGCGACCGGCGGTCAGCAGGGAACGCAGGGCGCAACGGCACGCGACCTCGCGATGCAGAATATCCCCCCTGCACAGATCATGCAGAAGAAGCTCGCGCAGCATATCCAGAAGGAAACGCAGAAATTGGAAAAACTGGCACGCACGGTTTCGCGCTCGTCGGCACCCGGTTCCGCCCACACGCTGAATGAACTGTACTCGAAGATCCGACGGCTAAACTCGCTGATCCGCGAGATTCTGGAATCGTCGATCGAAGTGGTGAAGAGATTTTTCATTAGAGTTTTTATCGATCGACAACCCATTCTGTAATGGATTGTCACCCCGAGTAGCCCCGAGCCGAGCGAGGGGCGTATCGAGGGGCGTCGATTGAAGTGGTGAAGAGGTTCTTTGTGAGAGTATTTATTGATCGACAGCCGATCCTCTGATGGGCACATACGAAGCGCGTTCCATCTGCACCGCGACACGATGGGCGAAATTTCCGATGATCGGAACCAGGGGAATTCGCTGAAGAATCCAGATGATGAACGGAATCACGAAGACCGCGGCGGTGATCGCCCCGAGGCCGTAGACGATGCCGCGCAGGTAGCTGAGCCACAGATGCTTCCCGGGACTGATCACATACTCAAATTCCTTGGGGAGTTGTTCCACATCATGCTCCAGAGCGCTCAACGCAAACACCAGCGTCCGCCGCTTCGAAGGACGTCCGCCCCGGATAGAACGAACTGTAACATTCCGCGCCGGTGATGATCGTGCGGCTTTTGCCATGGGAAACGCGATCAGATGTTTTCGATGTCGAAGACTTTTCCATCCTTCTTCTGGTGTTTCTTCCCTTTCTTCGATGACCCCAGATGATCCATGGCCCACTGGAACGCTTCGTCGAGAATTGCGAGCGGCTTGAGGATCAATGCTTCCACCTGCGCCGTCGTATCTTCCATGCGCCGCATGATCTTGCGCAGATCGACCACAATGAAGAGTAGGTGGTACAGCACCACGATGATCATCACCGCGACGACGGCATAGAGGACGGAGAGCAGTCCTTCCATGGTGACGGTGATCTCGGCAAAGGAAGACATAGAGTGCCCCGGACACTACGGAAAACCGTTCAGAGGAGCAATTCTCTTCACACCGTTTCCATGGTGAAGTACCACGATAAAAAGATGATCAGCGGCGCCACCAGTTGCGCCATGCCTTCCGCCAGTCCCGACGCACGGCGCACTCAATCGCTTCTTCTGGATGGACGGCATCGGGATTCAGACAAGACCGGTTGATGAGAATGCAGACGCGCGTCGCTTTCTCCGGCGCTCTGCACTGCCGGAAATCGGTGCAGGACCAGTCACTCTGTTTACAATCGCGCGGCGGCTTTTGACGATCGCCGTCGGAATCGTCTTCTGATTCGTCATCGCTGTCTTCATCTTCGTGATCCCGGCTCGAGCGCGAAGAAGAAGAAGAAGAAGAAGAAGAAGAAGACTGTTCGCTCGTCGATGATGATGACGAGCTGTCCTCCACTGAGGAGTTACTACTACTGTCACTCGACGTGCTCTGACTGTTGCTCGATTCGCTGCTCCAGGAACTCTCGCTGCTGCTTTCACTACTCCAGGAGCTTTCACTGCTTCCCGAATCACTAGAGGAACTCTCGCTACTGACCGAAGAGCTCGATGAACTTTGCGACGCGGCAGCGGACGAGCTGCTCTGCGCGCTGGAACTGCTGCTGGATTGCTGCTGCTGCAAACGGTTGAGCGCCGCAGTGACATTCACCACGCCATAGCCATTCAGGTCATCAAATCCCGGGGTGCCCACGTCCGTTGCCGTTTCCCGGAGGAGAGTGAGAATCCTCGCAGGGGTCAATGTGGGATCGGCCTGCAACAGCAGCGCAACGGCGCCCGTGACCTGCGGCGCGGCCATGGATGTTCCGCTCCACTGCGCGTACCCGCCGCCGTCCGCGCAGGTACCTGCCGCTGAGCAGGGAACCGGCGAAAGGATCGAGACGCCCGGTGCCATCACGTCGAGCGGGGGCCCGTAGCTGGACCACGGAGCGCGCACATTGTTGCGATCCACTGCACCGACGGCGATGGCCTTGGAGGCGCATCCCGGAACGGCAACACCCGCATCGGATGCACCGCCGTTTCCCGCAGCGGCCACCACCACCGTCCCCTGATCTGCCGCCCAGTTCACCATCTGCGCGAGTGTGTCGCCGTCGCAATCTGTCATCGAAGGGCCGCCGCCGAGACTCAGGTTGATGACGCGCGCATGGCGTTGTACCGCCCACTCAATCCCGGCGATGATGTCTCCTTCGAGACAGTAGCCCTGGTCATTGCAGACTTTTCCCACGATGAGATCGGCAAAAGGACTTACCCCCTGCGCGCGGTTGCCCAATGCATCGGTAATGTTGCCCGCACCGGCGACGATGCCGGAGACATGCGTGCCGTGGCCGATGGTGTCCGTAAGGGAAGACGATGTAAAATCCTGGACGATTGAAACTCTCCCGAGAAGTTCCGGATGATTCGCATCGACACCCGTATCGAGAACCGCTGCGAGGATGCCCGCTCCTGCAAACCCCCGCTGATAGGCGGTTGTCGCGCCGATCTGCTGACCGGCAAAAAGATCTTGCATCTGGAAAACGCGTTCCTCCGTTGCGGTCGCGACGGTCACGGCCGCCGGGCAGACGATCCCAACCCTCTGCTTCGTAGAACGGGTGACTGTGCATCCTTTAGAGAAAGCAGCCTTGAGCGCCGCAGGCATGTTCGCATTCTTCCCAGAGAGCAGGAGCCGCTTCTGTCCTTTCTTGCAGAGTCCCACCTCGTCGCACTTCTTCATGCGGCGCTCGCTCACGCGCACCGATACCGTGCGGCTACTGAGACGCTTGGCCGCGAGAGCGTCGGACAAGGGAAAGAGGGCGACACTGACGCCGACGACGATCGCGAGTGAACGGATGCGCATAGTGGTGAGAATCGTACGCGTCACGATGAATTGCGGCCAGCTCGCAGCGAAAAATTGCGAAGAAAATAATAATGAAACAACGATGACGTCAAGCATTCTCCAGTCACACGACCAGTCTTCCAACGTCCGAGTAGTGTCATCCTTGAATTCTTTACCCCCCCTTTCCTATGCGCTTCTCCTCTCTTCCCGCAGTAGCCGCAGGCCTCCTTGTCCCGCTCCTCGCATCCCTGCCCGTTCCGCAGGCGGGCGCCGCGGGCATCCAAGTGATGATTGACGGCAAGGCCGTTGTCTTCACCGACGTGCAATCCTCGACGTGGTTTGCCACCTACGTGCGCGAAGCCGCCGAGGCCGGAATCGTGACCGGCTACAAAGATCAATATGGAAAGCTCACGGGCAAGTACGGCCCGAGTAACAGCATCACC
>CAYGNM010000061.1:0-6578 GCA_964351275.1 uncultured Candidatus Peribacteria bacterium
AACCAACTGAGCTACTGGCCCATGGGACTATGCTAGCACCTAGAGGATATCCTTCCATCGTATTGAATGGTCTTGATGAATTCGCGTCCTTTGCCTGTCTTGAAGAACAGCTCTCTTGCCTTAGCTTCATCGCGTGTTTGAAACATTTCAAAATGTACAAGTTTCCATGGCCTCCTCCTTTTCGTATAGGAATCAAAACCGTCGTCGGCATTATGTTGGATGATTCGTTTCTCAAGATCATTCGTATGACCTTTGTAGAGCAAACCAGTTGGATTCTGAAGTACGTATGCGAAAAACATAGCGGGTTATTGTAGCTGTCACCCGCTATTTGAACCACCGATCCGTCAGTCTAGGCTGACTGATGTATAAGCCCGGTGCTCTAACCATCCGCCTAGGCGGATGCTGGCCCATTACTGCAAATTCTAGCACATGGTACGATTTTCCCATGAGAAGGTTTCTCTCCCGCATCACCACCCTGCACGTCGCGATCGCATTGATCGTGTTGACGTTGATCGCCTTCAGCCCTTCCATCGGAAATCCTTTCGTCAGCTTGGACGACAACTATCTGATTTACCAAAACCCCGCCGTCCTGCATTTCACGTGGAGCAATCTGGTTCACGTCTTCACATCCTACGATCCGCAGCTCTACATTCCTCTCACGTTCCTCAGTTGGCAGCTGAACGCGGTGATTTTTGGGATGAACGCTGCAGGATTCCACTTGGTGAATCTTCTACTGCACTGTGCGAATGTGGTTCTGGTTCTGCTCATTATCCGGAGACTGACAGCGAATCTCCTAATTGCAGGAGTGACATCCGCGTTCTTTGCCATTCATCCGATCCAGACGGAAGCAGTGCTGTGGGCGGCGAGTCGGAAGGACCTCCTTTCCAGTCTCTTCTTCCTACTCTCCACACTGTCCTATTTGCGATACCGAGATGAGGATGATCGAAAACGTTGGATTTGGAGCATCGTTTTCTTCACTCTCGCATTGCTCGCGAAAGTCTCGGTGATCACACTGCCAGTCTGGCTGCTCGGTATTGATTGGTTTCAGAAGCGGAAGATTGACCGACAGATGGTTCTCGAGAAAATTCCGTATGTCTTGATTGCCGTTGTCTTCGGGATTATCGCGGTTGTTGGAAAGACGCGCGTACTGGGATCCTCGGGGACACTCCTGAACGTCCTGCTCCCCGCGAAGAGCGCCATCTTCTACTTGCAGAAGTTTCTCTGGCCCGTCGGGCTCTCCGTCATCTATCCCTACACCGGCGAGGCACATGAACTCCTGCGCGAATTCGGTTGGTCCTTCGGCATCATTATTCTGTTACTCGTGATCGGTTTGGTCTTCTTCCGCGGGAGAAACCGCCTGGTCACGTTTGGTATAGCGACGTACTTCTTGCTTCTCGCGCCGAGTTTCACCACGTTTTGGAAGAACGGCTTCCTCTACTTCGCCTCTGACCGCTACGTGTACCTCGCGTCGATTGGATTCTTTGTGATCGTTGCCTTCCTTCTGGATCGACTGAAGGCAGTTTTCAATACAAGAGACCCTGGATCCGTCCTCATTGTCCTGATGATTGCAGCCCTGCTTCCCGTGACCTGGGCGCAGGGGAAAGTCTGGAGCAGCACGGAGGCTCTTTACCGTAATGTCCTGCGTTTCTATCCCGACTCCGTCATGGCACAGACAAACTTGGGATTGGAACTGCAACTCACGGGAAATTTGACGGAGGCGCGGCAGCACTACGAGCGCGCAATCGCGATCGATCCGCATTCGGTGCACGCGTACTTTGATCTCGCGGCACTCGAGAACAAGGAAGGCCATCCTGCGGAAGCGGAGAAGCTCTACGTTGCGATTGTGGATGCCTTCGGGCCCGAGCAGGTCATGACCGTTTCCGATATCCGGCCGTTTCTGTGGCTGATCAAGAGATTGAATGATCTGGGACATTCGGGTGATGCTGAACGGTTGTTCAACAAACTGAACGAGCTTGCTTCATCATTGCTGCAGGAAGCCGTTGAAAGGCAGAATCAGATTGATGCGGCTCCTGGTGCTGAATCATGAATCAAGAATTATGAATCATGAAGATCTTCTTGATTCGTTACTCATATTTCATCATTCTTGGTGTATGAAGCGTCTCCTGACCGTCACATTCTGTTTGATGTTGGCTGCCTGCACTGGTGGTCCTGCGGTGAATGGTGGACAGAGTTCATCCAGCAGCTCTGCTTCATCGGTGATGGCAGACATTATCGTCGACTCCCCTGCTTCGGGATCAATCGTCAAAAGTCCTCTGACTATCACGGGCAGGGCCAAAGGCACCTGGTACTTCGAAGCGTCATTCCCGGTTCGGCTGTTCGATGATCAAGGGAATGAACTTGCCGTTGCTCCGGCTCAGGCTGAAGGCGACTGGATGACGGAAGACTACGTGCCCTTCAGTGTGACCCTCACGTTCACAACGACGGCGAAGACAGGGACGCTCGTGCTGGAGAAAGACAACCCGTCGGGAATGCCGGAAAATGCCAAGAGTGTGAGCAATCCCGTTCAGTTCGCACCCTAAATTTTAGATTTCATCAGCATGTTTCTTCTGCTTCAAAAATTCTGTAGCTTCCTGCTTCGAGGTGATGCGCTTCTGAACCTGCGCCCCATGCAGCTCCTTCAGTATTTTACCGACCTGCTCCCCGGAGTGGATTCCCAGTATCTCCATCACCTCATTTCCGGTCAGGAAGGGCTTTTCCGGTCGAGGGTGGCTGTCCAAAAACCGATTGTAGTCAGCAATGATGTTCTCATAGAGGTCGAAGTTTGCGGGCGTGGTGCCGGCAATATCGAGCCAGAAGAGTTGCAGGAGCTCCGGGAACCACGGGTGGAAGTACCAGTGCGACTTCCGCTCCTCCGGCATTTCCAAGAACGTCATCGACATGTGGTGGCGCACCAGCCAGTCGATCTTCTCGATCCGCTTGCGTGAGCACTGGAGTCTTTGGAGCGCTGCAGAGGCCAGATCGGCCGAGATCGTCGCATGATGATCGAAGCGGATACGTTCCTTGAGGCTGAAGGTCTGCGCTTTGCCGCAGTCATGGAAGAGCGCTGCGAGACGTGCGTCTGACGTGTCCTCTTCGCGAAAACTCCGGATGACCTGCATGGTGTGATTCCAGACGTCGCCTTCGTGGTGGTAATCCGCTGGCTGCGGAATACCTTTGCAGTCAAAGAGTTCCGGCAGGAATTCCTTCAGAATACCGAGTTCCCAGAGATCTTCAAACGCCCGGTCGGGATGCGGCCCGGCGAGCATCTTCTCCGTTTCTTCGAGCAGTCTGCTTCCGGAGAGGATACTGATCATTCCTGCCTGCTCTCGGAGAGCAGCGTACGTTTCGGGATGATACTGGCCGTCGAGACGGGCGCGGAAGCGGACGGCGCGCAGTATCCTGAGCGCATCGTGCTTGATGCGGATGCCCGGCTCACCAATAAAACGGATCAAACGTTCCTTCAGATCCCCTTCTCCGCCGCACGGATCGTAGAGTTCGCGGCTAATCGGGTTCCAGTACATTGCATTCACCGTGAAGTCGCGGCGCTTGGCGTCTTGTTCGCGCGTGCCGAAGCTCACCGCTTCCGGATGACGGCCGTCGCTTGCTTCATCGTCTTCCCGGAACGTGGTGATTTCGAAGATGTCGTCGCCGAGGAGAACGCGAACGCTCCCGAAGCGGGTGCCTTCTTCTTTCGATCGCTTGAAAAGCGTGGCGACCTTCTCAGGTGTCGCTGCTGTCGCAATATCGATGTCTGCCGGAACTTTCCCTTGCAGCATGTCCCGCACGCAGCCGCCGACCCACCACGAATCAAATCCGGCATCCTGGAGAGTTTCGACAATCTTGTAGGCACGCTCTCCGTGAGGAGACTCTAGGGTTTGGGCGATGATGGCTTTGGACAGAGGCATGTGAGGAATATGGAATGTAGAATATGGAATGTTGAATTCCACATTCCATTCATTCAACATTCTACATTCTTTTCCTCGCGTATACTTCTTGCATGACCACTCTTACATTCGCTGTTGCTGGCTGCCCCCACAGCACTCCCAAACCCGGAGGAACCGTCGAAGGCCTGAGGCAAGCGAAGAAGCTCGGGATCAGTGCGATGGAAATTGAGTGGGTGCAGACCGTGCCGAAGGATCCCAATCGTATGCAGGAGATCCGTAAGACTGCAGAAGATCTAGATATGACTCTGACCGTCCACGCTCCGTACTACATCAATTTGAACTCGCCGGATCCGGTGACACTCGCAGCGAGCAAGAAGCGGATCATTGATGCGCTGACGATGAGCGAGATCGCGGGGGTGCGGTCTGTCTGCGTCCACGCGGCATTCAATCTGAAGCAACCTCCCGACGTCGTCTACGAGAACGTGAGCCGCGCGGTCGAGGACATTCTCAAGCAGAAGAAACTCTTCCCGAGCGTCAACTTGGGACTCGAAACGATGGGGAGACAAACGCAATTCGGAACGATGGAGGAAGTGCTCAAAATCAGCAAGGAATTCGATCTCTATCCGGTCATTGACCCCGCACACCTTCACGCGCGCTATAACGGCGCGGTCAATTCCACGGCGGAGTGGAACGACATGTTTGATCTGTACCAGAAATATCTCGGGAAGAAGGCACTCGGGAACGTGCATATGCATTTTTCGGGTATTGCGTACGGTCCGAAGGGAGAAAAGCATCACCTGCCGCTCCAAGAGAGTGATGCGAAGTGGAAGGACTTCCTGAAGGTTCTCAAAGACCGCAAGATTGAAGGAACCGTCGTCTGCGAATCTCCGCTGCTGGAAGAGGATACTTTGCTGATGCAGAAGACATTCGCGAAGCTCTAACGTCGTGATACAGTGTCAGCAATTTCCTTCTGCACACTATGAATATTGCCATCAATGGATTTGGACGCATTGGTCGACAGGCTCTGCGTATCATCACTGCTGAGCATCCGGACGTAAAAGTTGTTCTGATCAATGATCTCACGGAGCCAGAAGTCCTTGCGCATCTGTTCCAGTTCGATTCCAGTTATGGAACGTTCCACGGAGACGTGAGCTCGACAGCAGATTCTCTCTCCGTGAACGGGAAAAAGATCAAAATTACGGCAATCAAGGAGCCGGAGAAGCTTCCCCATACGGAAATGAAAGTCGATGTGGTCCTGGAATGCACAGGACGCTTCACGAAGCGCGATGATGCAGCACTCCATCTGAAGGCCGGTGCGAAGAAGGTCATCATCTCCGCTCCCTGCAAGGACAAAGCGGATGCGACGATCTGCTTGGGGGTGAATGAACAGACGTATGACGGCAAGACCATGCACATCATCAGCGATGCCTCGTGCACCACCAACTGCCTCGCGCCCATGGCAAAAGTCATGAACGATGCGTTCGGCATTGAGTACGGACTGATGACGACGATCCATAGCTACACCAACGACCAAAACCTCCTCGATTTGCCACACAAAGATTTGCGTCGAGCCCGTGCTGCTGCGGTAAACATGGTCCCGACTAGCACCGGTGCTGCGAAGGCAATCGGACTTGTGATCCCGGATCTGAGTGGAAAACTTCACGGGGCCGCCGTGCGTGTTCCGACACCAACCGGCAGTTTGAACGATCTGACAGTTTTGACCAAGAAGCAGGTCTCCGTCGAATCCATTAATACTGCATTTGAGAAAGCAGCGAAGTCTGGCCCCCTCAAAGGTTACCTCCGGTACGAAATCCGCCCAATCGTACTCCATGACATCGTTGGGGATCCGGCCAGCTGCATCTTCGATGCCCCTCTCACGCAAGTCATCGGCAAGAATCTATCGAAGGTCTTCGGCTGGTACGACAACGAGTGGGGGTACAGCAATCGGATAGTCGAGCTTGCGAAGTACGTTGGGCAAAAGCTCTGATCGTCGCTAGCAGGAGCCTCAAATGATCGGTACATACACTATTCTTTGTATTTTTCGCAGAAATGCATACAGTGCCGCGGATGGCAAATTTGCTTACCAAACCCCTTTCAAACGAGCAAATACAACAACAGCTCGACCTGCATGCAATTCCTGTGAATGTAGAGGTTTTTATTGAAACATGCGGTGAACCAGAAGAAATCATTCGTACTCGTAGTGCACTTTCTAGAATACTTTGCACCTATGATCGGGAGAATCTTTCGCATGACGCAATCGACAAGCTGTTCCGGAAAAATAGAATTCAAGTAACTATGAAAGAATATTTGAACGACTGTTCAAAATATAATCATCCTGAATCTGAAGCTACTCAACGGTTTTTTGTTTTGAACTACATTGAGAAAATGACACATGCCAAGCGATCTAGTGAAAAGCCGACTGTTCTGGGAAAAAAAACCGAGCTTCTCTAAATACTTACTTCTTCTCGTCGTCAACAACCTCCGCCTCTTTGACGTTGCCATCACTCCCCTTTTGAGAGGCATCCGTCTGCTGCTGATTCTTCTTCGCAGCTTCCTCGTAGACGACTTTCCCGATCTCCTGAGCTTCGGTGCCCAACGCTTCTGTCGCCTTCTTGATGTCGTCTGCTGACGCATCTTCTTTCTTGAGCAGATCTTTCAGCTCATTGATCTTCTCATTCACTTTCTTCTTTACCG
>CAYGNM010000062.1:0-6426 GCA_964351275.1 uncultured Candidatus Peribacteria bacterium
GAGTTGCAGCTGTTATCGAAAAAGCAATTTCCCATGAGGTATAAGCGACAACAGGCATCGGAACGCTCGTCGCGTGTACTCACAACTCGCTACATGTTTCGTTGCACATTCCATGAGCTAATAGTTCCTCGTACGCTCGCTTCTCCGAAGCGAGCTACTCGGCGAGCCCCTCCCCGCACGCGGCCTCGAGTAGAAAACCGTGGAACGGTTTTCGTATCGAGAGGCCTTTAATAAAAACTTCCTTGTCATTCCGAGTAGCTCCCGGTGGAGCCGGGAGCGTACGAGGAATCACCTTCGTCTCGCCTCCACATCAATAACATCCTTCCTTTTCGCATCTCTCTTCAGATCCTTCGGGATCAACCGAAACGCCCACAGCAAAAAGACCACGAGAATCGTCACATCATCTAACTGCCCGATTACAGGAAGGACGTCCGGAATCAGATCGATGGGCGAGAGTAGATACAGCAGTCCCATCCACGGGAGCGCCTTCGCGGCAAAGGGCGTACGGGGATCGCGCACGGCGGTTCGGTAGATACGCCAGGCGGTGCGGAGTCGCTTGAACATGCAGTAGATTGTAGCTGCAAAGTTCTGAGATCCACTCTACAATCGGCATTCTTCCATGTCTTCCCAATCCATCTTCAGCGGCCTCTCCCGCTCAACCTTCGACGAAGCCAACCCCTCGCCCTACACCGACGGCGTGCAAAAGGGCGTGAGTGAAGCACTCGTCCGCCGCATCAGTGCGGACAAAAAAGAGCCTGCGTGGATGCTCAAGCATCGTCTCGAATCCCTCAAGATCTACCGCGAGAAGCCACTGCCCATGTGGGGTGCCGATCTTTCTGCACTCGATCTGGATGACATTATCTATTACGCCCAATCCGGAGCGGAAAATACAAATGACTGGGGCGAGGTGCCGGAGGAGATTCGCAAGGTCTACGACCGGTTGGGGATTCCTGACGCAGAAAGGAAAGTCCTCGCCGGCGTCGGTGCGCAGTACGAGTCGGACATGATCTATCACAATCTGAAAAAAGAATGGGAGGATCTCGGAGTGGTCTTCCTGGATATGGATGATGCCGTGCATACGCATCCCGATCTCGTGCAGAAGTATTTTATGAAGTGCGTGCCCTCGTCCGATCATAAGTTCGCGGCGCTCCACGGCGCGGTCTGGTCCGGTGGTACCTTTCTGTACATCCCCAAAGGCGTGAAGGTTCGCGATCCGTTGCAGGCCTACTTCCGCATGAACGCGCGTAATATGGGCCAGTTTGAACACACGCTGATCATTGTGGAAGACGATGCCGACGTGCACTACATCGAGGGCTGCAGCGCTCCCAAGTACGGCTCGCACGCGCTCCATGCCGGCTGCGTGGAGATCTTCGTGAAGCCCGGCGCGAAGGCCCGCTATTCCTCCGTCGAGAACTGGAGCCGCGATACCTACAACCTCAATACCAAGCGTGCGATCGTCGAACGTGACGGTACGATGGAGTGGATCGGCGGCAATATGGGCAGCGGCGTCACCATGCTCTATCCGTGCTCCGTTCTGGTGGGCGAAGGCGCGCGTTGCGATCACATGGCGATTGCATTCGCCAACGCCGGGCAGTGGCAGGATACCGGCGCAAAAGTCTTCCACCTGGCGCCGCATACGAGCAGCAACGTCATCAGCAAATCCGTCAGCAAAGGCGGCGGCACCTCCATCTACCGTGGTCAGCTCAAAATCGCGCCCCACGCACACGACTGCACCGCGAGCGTCGAGTGCGACGCGCTCCTGCTCGACGAAATCAGCCGCACCGACACGATCCCCGATATCCAGATCCGCAACAACGATGTGACCATCGCGCACGAGGCGACGGTGGGCAAACTCAGCGAAGAAGATCTCTTCTATCTCACGTCACGCGGGATCGCTCTGGACGCCGCGCGTGCGATGATCGTGAATGGCTTCATCGAGCCGATCGTGCGGTTACTTCCTCTCGAATACGCCGTCGAGATGAATCGACTAATTGAATTAGAAATGGAGGGCAGTGTTGGATGAGATTCATCGCGGCGTAGTCCGCAGACGAAGCCGGATGAACAGGTTGATTGAACTGGAAATGGAGGGGTCAGTAGGATGAGATGACGTCTCGCTTCATCCTTGCACCAGTTCTTTATCTGGACGCACGGTCCTCGCATATTTTTCCAGTGCGTCGATATTCCCGACCCGAACAAGAATATCTTTGAGGGTATCAAACATTATTGAGTGGTCTTTGACCGTTTCCCCCTCGGATGTGCGCCACGGTTGCGGCGCGGTGGGATCCGTCGCGGTAAATGTGTAATGACCACCTCCAGTTTTTGTTTCCGAGGAATCTACGCCTGCTTTATCGAGAATTATCATGGCATCCTTCCAGGAGTAGTGAGATTTTCGTCCAAGACGATTGAGCGCTGCCTTTACACGATCTCTTCGTAGTGATGGATCTTCCGTTGATTTGTCTCCATTCATCGGGCCAGTATTGGCGAGCGCAGCCTGATGAACCGGTAGTGTCATCACAGTAGGACGATCGGGGACGGGTATTCCGCGCTTACGCAGTTCGGGAATATGCTGCAGAGCGTCCGGGCTGTTTTCCGCGAGAGTTGTGCTGCCGAGCAGTGCTCTTTCCCGGTCATTGCAGATGAGAACGTACGGCGAGACCGGAGTGTGACCATTCTGTCTCTGCGAGCGGTCGCGCAGGACGTGCGGTGTCCACCCCTCTTCCCGCAGGGCGGACAATTGAGGGCTAATACCCATGTGATCACAGACGTCCCGCCATTCTACGATGTCCTCTTCCGTTTTCTGGGCAACAGCATGCAGTGCCACGACTGCAGCGTTCTCTGGTGGGAGAAAATGTGCGAGAGGTAAGAGTGTCTGATTGCTATGGCACGGCTTGTCGCCGGGTCGCCAGACCCATGCGGTCAGTCCGGCAGGAGATTCTCCGCTCCACTCTGTCCGGTTTGCGACATGGCCAAGCCCACTGAGCGCTTTTGTGGTGGCGAGAATCTGTTCATTCGGCTGGTCAGGTGTTCCATGGACGGTGGTCAGGCGCGCTTCAGGAGATATGGCTACCGGACGTTGATTCTGGCGTTGCTGGCCGTTTCCAGACTTTCCATTTTTTCCCTGTCGTACAGCAAAGAAAAACTCGTCGCAACTTTCCGCCCAGTCACGAGCCATCGAACCCGTGAAGGCTCGGACAGAATTCAGTTTTTTCTCGTCGCTATGGACGGTACGCGTTATGTGCTCTGCGATTGCAGTCAATGTGGCAGCGGATTCTTCCAGTGCCTGGCTGCCATCGACTATCTGCGCGTTGAGACTGTGCGGGAAACGTTTCTGCAGAGACTGCAGAAGAAGACTCTGGCAGACGGAGGATATGACGTGGATGACCGTAGCCAGCGGCGTGCAGGAATCGATTTTTCCCATTATCTGTCTTTCTTCCAGCATCAGCACCTGCAGCACGCTGGCCGCGTGTTCCAGTCGTCCTATCATTGTTTCAATATCGCGCATTGTTCCCGCATCCGGCTGTACCCCCCCCCTCAACGCCCCTCCCATCGGGCATCCACTGGAACGAGGAAAGCTCCTGAAAGAAGACGGTTGCCAGATTAAGCATCTTCGTTCGGAGGGTCTCCAGCATCGGCGTCATCTCTTCCGGAAAAGTTCGGTGCAATTGGGCGATGTCCTCGAATGGATCGTCATCACTCGGCGACGAGCGGGGGAAATCCTGGTCAAATGTCCCGAAGTACTCACGTGCGTGATCCCGCAGGGGCGATGAGGGATGCCGCACCTTGGCGTCGAGGTCTTTTAGAAATTGCACGGATGCCGACGGTGGCGACAGCATCTCATTTTTTAGGAGCTCTCGTCCCATGAGCATCATCGATGCCTCGACCGCCGCATGCTCCGAGTTGGTATTCGCAGCCCGTAGGGCAGAGACCATTTTGGCGACTAAGTCTTTACTCTTGATGAAGAAAATACGTTGTATTTGCGCCATCTCCGTCGCAGAGAGATGGATGAGCACATCCTGCATTTCCGCATTTTCCAATGCTCGCTCCCAGGAATCTCCCATCGGTATCACATTCAAATGCGTCAATCCTCCAACAGTACTGCACACGATCGTGCACTGGTTCACCAGCCATTTGAACAAACGAAGCCTATTGACCGTGAGATTCTCGCGTTTTTGCATCAAATGGAGATATTTTTGTCGAAGAGCGTTTTGCGAAAGAATACTGAGTGGTGCCTGCTTCTCCTCCGGAAGCGGCACGCTCATGGCAATGGTCGCAATCGGTTTCAGCAGTTCGTTGTGAGAGAGCATCCGCAGCGCGTTCTGACGGACAGTCACTTCTATTTCCATGAGCTGTATTCCAATTCTTTTCTTCTGCTCCTCGGTCAAACTCTGCTTCGCATGAAATTCGATAGACGTAGAGCCGTCCTGATCCTGACATCGTTCCGCTCTGCAGTAGGGGAGGATTAGGGACACGATGTCATCCGCGTGCGGAGGGCAGTCACGCAGTTCACGACTCACCAGTTGCCGGATTTGCGCATCGCTCGGAGCTTTCATCATGGTTAAAATACAACTTTTCTTTTGTATTGCAAATTAATGCCGAATGCCCTTCCAGAAGCCTTTACGGCTACGCATGTATTCACTTTCCATCTTTGCTTGCTGTCCATCATTCATCCAGGTATTTCTTCTTTGGATTCTTCACGATGTACGTCTCGTAGATCACCGTGCTCATCCTGTCCGCTTCTCCGCGCAGCTCATCATTCTTCTCGAGTCTCTGCGTATGAATTTTGAATATTGTTCGCATCGCCTTGAGCACTTCTCCAGTGGTGGGTGCTTCGGCTCCGGTCGGATTTTTCTTTAGGATTGCAACAACTCCGTCTTCCTTCCTCGGGAGGAGTTCATAGCGCCGAATGGCATCCTGCAGAGTGATGTCGTTCGGGTCTTCTCCTTCTCCAAGAACCAAGAGCAGAGCGTTGCACATCTTTAGTGAACCTCTTACCAATCGCTGGGTATTTTCTAGTTCCGCTGAAGTCATCGGCGTTTCTCTTTGCGATCTTTGATGTTCTCCCTGTGCCGATGGCTCTGTAGAAAATTCCTCTGACGGAGGGGGAGAGGCACGGTCGTTATCGGAGGATTTGGGCATGATTCAGGAGAGGATCGTATTCCGAATCAGTGCTGGAGATGCGGCGCGTTGAATGTGCCTCGCATCTTATGCCGCTCATCATCAATCGTTCCGTCGATATTGTCCGTCACCTGCGCCATCTGCATAACCTCAGGAGACCATTTTTGATTCTTTCCATCGCGGTACTCTGCATAGTTCGGTTTGTTCATAGAATATGTGTGGAAGACTTTATTATTATACCAAATTTTCATTATTTGCGCAAATTCAAGAAAAAGCCCTCCGAACCCTTCGACTAGCTCAGGGCGGGGAGGGCTTCTCACCAAAATTACATCTGTTGCACATCTGGCAACTTTCCTTTGAACTTCTTCATCATATCGTCGACTTTGGCTTGGTCGACTTGGTCGACAGAAACCTCAACAGGCTGAACATCTTCTATCTTTGGCATACCTTCTGCGCTTGGCATAAATGATTGGAGGAAGAAATAAAACTGCGATAAGCATACTTGTCACTATGCGGGAAGCAAGGAAAACGTCAACAATCCCCACGATGCCGCATTTTATGGCTACTGCATGCTACCATTGCGATATGGCCGATGTGAAAATTGTCATTCCAGATGAAGCGAAGGAACAGGAACTCATCCGCGTTCCCGGAAGTGGGGCAGTGCATATTCTCGTGGGGAAGAATGCGCGGGTGCGTCTTCTTCAGCAGATACGTGCGGACTGTGCGACAGATGTGATGGTGGAAGCAGGTGCGGAGGTCGAATTTGTCTGTGTGCAGTGCGCCGACCCATCCGCTCGTCTCACACTTTCTCACCGCAGTTCTGTTGCCGACAACGCAACCATCCGTTGGCGGACGGTGACATTGGGCGCGGGAGAGGTCGATCACGATCTGCGGTCGGAGCTCATGGGTTCAGATGCGGTGAGCGAAATAGATTGTCTGTTCTATGCGAAGCACGAGGAGAAGTACCGGGTCACGGCGCGCAATGTGTTCCGGGGAAAGCGCGGGGGAGGGGAGATCACCATGAAGGGCGTCGCCGAGGGGAAAAGTCACGTGCGCTGCCACGGCATGATCGAGATTGGCAGAGACGGCGGCGGCACGGACACGTACCTGACGCAGGACGTCCTGATGCTCGATAAGACTGCAAAGGTCGATGCGGTGCCCGGGCTCGAAATCAAAACAAATGATGTGCGGGCGAGTCACAGTGCCACTGTCAGTCGGGTGACGGAGGAGGATCTGTTTTACTTTGCCGCGAGAGGAATTGTGGAGAGAGAATCACGGCGGATGTTCGTGGAAGGGTTTTTGGGTGAGATG
>CAYGNM010000063.1:0-6382 GCA_964351275.1 uncultured Candidatus Peribacteria bacterium
CCCTCACATTGATGATCCATAACGATACCAGCGTTGGTCGGAGTTTACCCCGAGCCAAGTCGAGGGAACCCGCGATGAAGAACCCGCCAAAATTTTTGGAAATCTCCGGCGAGGTCTACATGACAAAGGAGGCCCTCGCGACGGTCAACCGGGCGCTGCCGCAGGAGGATCACTTCGCCAATCCCCGCAACGCCGCCGCGGGATCCGTCCGTCAGCTGGATCCAAAGATGGCTGCGGCACGCGATTTGCGGATGTACTGCTACGGACTCAATGCAGACGCGACAGACGCGTTTGGGATCACCACGCAGACGGGGCTGATGGAATTCCTAGACGGGATCGGCATTCCCACGCACCGCGGATGGACGCTGTGCGCGACGCTGAAGGACGTGCAGAAGGTCTACGATAAGACACTCAAGACCCGCGATGCGCTCGCCTTCGATATCGACGGGATTGTTCTCAAGATCAATGACCGCCGTGCGCAGCGCGATCTGGGTTCGACTGCCAAAGCGCCGCGCTGGGCGCGCGCGTATAAGTTCCCGGCAGAGGAAAAGACCGCGCAGGTGCTCGATATCGTTCTCCAGGTCGGCCGGACAGGAGCGATCACCCCCGTCGCGCATCTGACCCCCACACACATCGCAGGCTCCACGGTGACACGCGCGACGCTCCATAACGAAGACGAAATTGCGCGGCTCGACGTCCGCATCGGCGATACCGTCATCATCCGGAAAGCCGGCGACATCATCCCCGAAGTGATGGAAGTGCTGGTGAATCTGCGCGCGACGAAGACAAAACCGTTCCGGTATCCCAAACACTGCCCCAGCTGCGGGACGGATTTGATCCGAGCGGAAGGTGAGGTCGCACACAGGTGTCCAAACCCAAACTGCAGTGCAGTCCTGCAGGAATCGCTGGAGCACTTCGTCTCGCGATATGCGCTGAATATTGAGGGACTCGGGAAGGAGACAGTCGAGGCACTCCTCACGGGAGGTTTTGTGGATGATCCCGCGGATATTTTCACGCTCTCGGCCGAAGACCTTCTCCAGCTCCCGCTCTTTAAAGAGAAGAAGGTGGAGAACGTTCTTCGATCGATCGAGAAGGCCAAACGGTCGCCCCTCGAGCGCGTGCTCTTTGGGCTCGGCATCCGGCACGTGGGACGCGAGACGGCGGAATTGCTCGCGCGACGGATTGCCTGGCCACACCGAAAATTGACCGTCAAGGAACAGAAGAAGATCCCGATGCAGGAAACGTTGTTCGGTCACGAGGATGACGCCAGCGGAGACGACGCCGTCTCCGCTGAAAACACCGTCGCGATCCACGCCGTCCAGCCGACCGACATCGCCAAGACCATCCTCGCACTCGGCGAAGAACGCCTCGCCGCGCTCCACGGCATCGGCGATGTTCTGGCGCATGCGGTCATCACCTGGGCACAGGAGGAACGGACGACGGAGCTCCTGCAGAAGCTGGACAGCGCCGGCGTCGTTTGTCTGGAGAGCGCGGGGTCAGGATTGCCGCAGAGTTTTGAAGGGAAGACCTTCGTGCTCACGGGGACGCTCCCCACACTGAGCCGCGAAGATGCGCGCCGAATGATCAAAGACCGCGGCGGCGACGTGAGCAATTCCGTCAGCAAGAAGACCGCCTATGTCCTCGCGGGAGAAGCGGCGGGATCGAAATTGGAAGATGCGAAGAAGCTAGGGGTGACGGTGATTGATGAAGCGCAATTCCGGAAAATGTTGCCGTAGGGGCGCGCCGATGGCACGCCCGTGGCAACGCCATCAACATCCGGAATCACCGCTTCCCGCCCGCGACCGCTTCCTTCAGCCGTACCACGAACACCGTCGAGTACGCCGCGCCGGCGAGACTGGCGAAGACCATCATCTGGCCGATGATGAACGGAGCTGGCGGGAACGGCATCGCCACGCGCGCCAGAATGTTCACAATAATCTGGATGGCGAACAGCACAATCCACACCATCGCTCCGGCCCCGAGGAGATTGCTAAAAACCTTCCACCACTTGCCCTCAGTCATGCGGAAACTGCGCTTCAGACTCCCGATGACGCCGGCCCGGTCCTGAAAGAGGATGACCGGCGCGAGCGCGAGGCGCGGCCCTAGATAGAGCGCCCCGCCAATCATGAGCGGCACGGCGACCACAAATCCGACGATCGGGGAAAGGACAGCCCCCACGATGGCGGCCACGAGCATAGAGACGATGACCCACGCGATCACCAGCAGAGAAGTGAGGATGCCGACGCCGAGCAGCGGCAACATCCATGCGAATGCATCGGCTGCGACCTCGCCAAACTTCCCCTTTCCGCGCACGCCGAGGACCAGGAAAAATGACCGGTTCCACAGGGTGAGGATGATCGCGAGAAGAGCGAAGCCCGCCATGACCGGGAACACGTCGGTGAAGAATCCTGTCATCACCGTCTCGATGGCAACATCTTTTTCCTCTTCCGACATGGACGCCAACTTGACCTCCATTGCCTGCCCGACCTCCATAATCACCTGCTGCATGCCCGAACTCGTCCCTGCCGCCCACGCGTGCTGTTCGATCTCCGCGGCTTTCTCGGGTCCGAGAATTTTGCCGAGTTCCCGCACGCCGGCCCCAACCGCAATCTGCCACACGAAGACCGAAAGGAGAACAGTGATACCTCCCGTAATGAGGATGGCGATCCCAATCGGTTTTCGCACACGGATGCAATCGGCGTACGTCTTGCGGAGCAGAGTGGGAAACGTCGTCATGTGAATGGGGGGGAATTTGATCAAGCATGCCGTGATTGCGTCGCGGAATCCAGCGATTGCGCGGTTGCTCTTCCGCAAGCGCTTGCTACACTTTGATCCCTCGTCCGATTTTTCAATGCCCAGGTGGCGAAATGGCAGACGCGCCAGCTTGAGGGGCTGGTGGCCGCAAGGCCGTGGAGGTTCGAGTCCTCTCCTGGGCACCAGAATCAAACAACCACAGCCACATCTCCAGAATACTTGAATCTAAAAAAAGAAAATCTAATCACCGTGCATCCAGCACTTCCCTGGTGTGCTCGTGGAGAATAGTGAGCAGTCGCATCGCTGACCGGTTGTACATCTGGTGATCGTTGATGACGACGTGCATGGGCAGGCCGCCCGGATCCCTGTGAGTAGAATCAAGATTGGCCCGATAGGCTTCCATTTGCTCGCCTGCGGTCCCGATGCGCTGGTCTTTTTCGATATTTCCCGCATCCCGGAGGGTAATGTTTTGGATGGTTTGATGGTTGTCCGTATCGATCAGCACAAGGATGGGGGCAGGGAGCTGGAGCTCCTCCATCCGCGCGCGGATGTCATTGAACAGCGCCAGGTACTGACTGCTGTTGGCAACGGTCAGAACGACGTTGCCGGACTTCACTTCTTCGGTGAGTACGCGCAGATCGTACGCGTAGACATCATGCGTCTTGTACGGCTGTGAAATCTCTTTTGCGGCGTATGCGTTCGCGAATTCCGCAATGGTCACGCCGAACTGGTTATCGTTCGGCTGCTCGCTGGTGCGCTGCATGCGGCTCGTCCGACGTGAAAGCGTGTCATCCAAGGACAGGTCGATTCCGTGCGCAAGCGCATACTCGCGCGCTAACTGTGCGACCGTCGTCTTGCCGGACCCGCTCGGACCGACGATCATCACGAGGAAGAACTTCCTCGCCGTATTCTGGTGAGCGATGATTTCTCGCATCGCTTCCAGATCCAATGCCCGTGGATGCTCGGGAGCGACGAGCATCTGCCGCGCGTTCATCTCGTTGATCTGCATGTAGTAGCGGAGTGCCTGCTCCTGCCATGCGAGCGGGAGTAGAGAGAAAACGAACGGCGGTGAGAAGGAATCATCTTGCAAACGGACGCGGACGAACGCAGGCGTGAACGTTTGTTCGTCGAGGAAGAATTCCGTGTTCCTCTTCGCATCGCACACGGCGATGTGCCCGGGCAGATGCACACTCTCGGCATACACCCTTCCGGCTTCCTCTACTGCAGGAGTGAGGAAGCGATTGAATGCCATGGCCGCGCCGACGTCTCTCCCTTTGCGCAGAAAATCCTGACTGCCTGCGGGAGAGTCTCGCTCCGCCTGACGCTTCTTGCAGAGCCAGTCAAGGTGGTAGAGATACTCGCGGTAGAGGAGAGGAAGTCGCCTGCCATCCTCGATCTCTTCCGTCCACGTGCCATCGGGCTGCTTCAACAGGAACTTGCTCAACGCACCCGTCTTCGGATCGATATCGCACTGGATGATCTCACGCGCATCCAGAAAGTGGCCATCGGTGATCTTCCCCGCGTCGTTCGTCAGCTTGCGACCTTGTGTGACCTCGAGCTCCTTGTGCGTTAGCTGATCGGCGAACGCTGGTTCTACCCTCGGCATGCCTCTCTCCGGGGATGTCCGCGGATGCATAGTTATGACATTTTATGTTAATTTACATATTTGTCAAGTACCGTGATTCCGGTCGCAATTGCCCGTGGCGTTCATCGTGATCGTCCTTTCTTGTTGGAAGCTCGAGAGGAAAAGCATGTCATGAAACCGTGGCGCAGACGTCTGAAGAAACGTCATGCACGCGCTTCTCACCCGGCACGGCTTTGTCTGGCGCAACGGTGAGTACCTTGCGGCTGTCGCGCAGGGCGTCTTCCTGCTCACGATCGGCCTGACGGTGATGATGGCCTCGCGCGCATACCTCGTGACGAGCTACGTCCACGCCGTGACGCCGCCGGATTTGCTGCTGGATATCCTGCCGCCGATGCGCATGGAGAACGTGCTCGTCTGGGGCGTGCCGATCCTCATCGGCCTCTGCGTGGCAGCGTGTTCCCGGTACCCGGAGCGTCTCCCCACCGTGCTCCGGATGACCGGCTTCCTCTTCCTCGTGCGGGCGTTTTTCGTCCAGCTGACGCCGATGGGCCTGCGCCCCGATCAGATCGGACCGACGACAGACGGGTTCTTCCAGAGCATCGCCTACGGCAGCAATGATTTCTTCTTCTCGGGACACGTCTCGTTCCCCTTTCTGCTCGCACTGATCTTCTGGCACTCCCCTCTCTTCCGCACGGCGATGCTCGGGATGAGCGGGCTCTTCGCGGTCGCCGTGCTGTTTGCGCATACGCACTACTCGATTGATGTCTTCGCCGTACCGCTCATTGTCCCGACGCTCTACCGCATCGGCGTTTACGTCTTTGGCGACGATGCTGCTTGGGATCCGAACAGCAACCGGCGTATGCTTCGGGTCTCGCCATCGCCCGCTGTCTCCCCTCTCTCGTCATGAAATTGAGCGTCGTCATCCCTGCGTACAACGAGGAAAAATACATCGGCGACTGCCTGCGCAGCGTGCACGAGCATGCGCCTCAGAACGTGGACGTGATCGTGGTGGATAACGGAAGTACGGATAAGACGGCGACGATAGCGCGGTCGTTCCCGGGAGTGCGGGTGGAGTCAGAACCGAGCAAAGGAACCAACCATGCACGGCAACGCGGTCTCCAGGCCGCCGGTGGTGACCTGCTCGCCTTCATCGACGCCGATTCACAGGTGCTTCTCGGATGGTTCGAGACGATCAATCGCGAATTTTCCAGGGACGCGACGCTGATCTGTCTCACGGGTCCCTGCGAGTACGATCACCTCCCGCGATGGCAGAGAATCGCCATGAACATGTATTGGAAGTATGTGACCGTGGCCGCGCACCACCTGACCGCATCGCTCCTCATCGGCGCGAACTTCGTCGTGAAGAAAGACGCGATGGTGCGCATCGGCGGCTTCGATACCAGCCTCGTCTTCTATGGCGACGATACCGATGTCGCGAGGAAGCTGCATCGGATCGGGCGCGTGCGATTCCTCCGGACGTTTGTGATCCGAACCTCGAGCCGCCGCCTGCAGAAGGAAGGACTGCTCAAAAGCGCGTGGCTCTACTTCACCAATTACTGCTGGCAACTCTTCACGCACCGAAGTCTCACAAAAAATTCCGTCGACGTTCGTTGAGTTCACCCTGAGTGAAAGCGAAGGGTCACCGATCCTCTTTCGATCGCACCGGTTTCCATTCTTTACTGAAGGACTGATTGAAGAACACGCCCCAGACCGCATTCATGAACCAAAGTGAGAAGAGCTTCGGCCAGCCGATGATGTGCCCCCGACGCCCCGTGTGGAAGATGACGAGATCGCTCAGCATCCTCGTCCGCCCGACTGTGGCGAGCCGCCGGAACAGATCGTTGTCTTCCCCGGCCGCAATGTCCTCGCGGAATCCCCCGAGCTGATGGAAAACAGAAGTGCGGATCATCTGGAATTCGCCGGAGGACCCGCCCATGTGGAGGATGTTATTGAGGAAGATGTACGTCGCATTGACGAGCCCAAAGAAAAATTTGTCCGCGACCGTTTCCGCGTCCGGACTCACCTTCAACGTGACGGTGACGC
>CAYGNM010000064.1:0-6347 GCA_964351275.1 uncultured Candidatus Peribacteria bacterium
GCGGACTTCCGCTTCGTATTTCTTTTTTCGATTCTCCCCATCCAGTTCCGTGCGTCGTCGTTGCTCATCCACCTGGAGATCGGACCGCTTTTTCAGCATTGTCTTCAGGAATTCATCCAGCCGCGGTTTTCCTCCCGCTCCGAGTGCCTGCAGCTGCGTTTTGGTGCGTGCTTCTTCATCAAACAACTTCCGCTCCAGATCGCGGCACTCCCGGATAATCTCCTCTTGCCTGCGGAGATGTTCATGTTCGATGTCGTTCTTCGCTTGCAGTTCCTCTGCATCCGCCTTCTGTCGCTGCTGGGTTGCATCTTTCTCGGCCCGTAGGAATTCCGCTTTCAGCTCCTGGTCTCTGTCATACAACTTACGGGCCTTCTCACCCTTCGCTGCTGACGTCGCGCGGAATTCCTTAAAGAATTTTTGTTGCTTATCCTCTTTTTCCTGCTGCGTCTTCCGTCGGTCGGCAATCATTTTCGCCTCGGCCGCCCGGCGCTTCTTGTCCCTTTCAATCTCTTCTTTGCTCGCCTTATCCGCCGTGCGCCACAGCCGGTCCTGCTTCTTCTTTTTCTGCAGGGCGAGCTCCTCCTGTGTGATCACCCCCTTTCCGCGCTCTTGCTGCAAACGTCGATCTTCCCTGCGATTCGAAAGGCCGCGTGCCGCTTCCTTCTGCAATTCTTCCATGCCCCTCAGGCTCTGTTTGTGGAATTGCTCCAGGGCCTCTTTTTTCTTCTGATCATCCTGTGATGGTACTGCGGGTGTCATAGGGGGCAGATCGAAGCCGCAGGTCGAAGACCTGCGCTGGACATTATTCTTGGACGATCCTGACTCCCAATTCCTTCAATTGTTTGTCGGGCATAGATGACGGTGCCCCCATCATCAAATCCTTCGCCTTCTGATCTTTGGGGAACGGCGTCACTTCGCGGATATTGGGCTCTCCTGCCATGATCATCACCACGCGGTCGATGCCGTATGCGAAACCTCCGTGCGGCGGAGCCCCGAATTCAAAAGCTTTCAGCATGTGGCCGAAGCGGCGCTCAGCATCGTCCCGGCTGATCCCGAGCATGTCGAAGACTTCCGACTGGAGTTGCCGGTTATGAATGCGGATCGAGCCGGAACCGAGTTCATACCCGTCGAGCACCAGATCGTAGCAGATTGCGTGCACATCGAGCGGCTTCTCCTTGCGGTTCTTCCACTGCTCCGGGTTCGGACTCGTGAAGGGGTGGTGCGAGAAGGTGAGGGACCCATCGTCATTCTCCTCAAACATCGGGAAGTCGGTCACCCAGAACATCGCGTGGATCGAGGTGTCGATCAAATTGAATCTCTTCGCCGCTTCACCGCGGACTTTGGCGAGACTCGCGCAGGCGATCCGGAACTTATCGGCACCGAAGAAGATCGCATCGCCGGTCTTCGCTCCCGTCGCCTCCTGCAGTTTCTGTAGAACTCCATCCTTAAAGAACTTGAGGAGTGGCGAAGACGGTCCATCAGCCTTGAACAGAATGTATGCGAGACCCTTCGCCTTCATCTCTTTTGCAAGCTCCGTCCATGTATCGATCTCGCTGCGCGTGAGTTCGGCACCGCCCGGGACCCGCAAAGCGCGGACGGTTCCGCCCTTGGCGAGCGCATCCTCGAAGACCTTAAAACCGCTTCCCAGAGCGATTTCCGAGACATCGGTCAGCGGCAGGTCATAACGCAAATCCGGCTTGTCCGATCCATATTTCTCCATCACTTCTTTCCACCGGAACCGTCCGACTTTTCCTCCCTTGAGCGGCTTCGTGCTGCATTCCTTGAGAATCTTCAGCAGCGATCCTTCAATAATGCCCTGCACATCCTCCTGCGTGCCGAAGCTCATCTCGAAGTCGAGCTGGAGGAATTCCGGCTGGCGGTCCCCTCTCAAGTCTTCATCGCGGAAACAGCGGGCGATCTGGAAGTATCTATCCAGCCCGCCGACCATGCAGAGCTGCTTCAGCTGCTGCGGGCTCTGCGGCAGGACGAAGAAGTTGCCCGGGTAGAGCCGCGAGGGAACCACGTACTCGCGTGCACCCTCGGGCGTTCCTTTGATCAGACACGGCGTGTCGATCTCCAGACACCCCTCACCGACGAAGTGCTGACGAATGATCTGGAAAACTTTCGAGCGCAGTTCGATGTTGCGGCGCATCCGTTCCCGACGCAGGTCGAGATAACGGTAGGTGAGGCGGATTTCCTCATTTGCGTCGGTGGCCGTATCGATTTCAAAGGGGGGCGTCACCGCCTCATTGAGCACGTCGATCGCCGTCACCTCCACCTCGATCGCGCCTGTGGGATTCTCCGCGCGTTCGGCTCCTTCCAGGCGTTTGCGGACATTACCGGTGATCTTCAGTACCCATTCGGGACGGACGGTTTCCGCAATCCTGAAGATGTCCTTCTTCTCCGGATTAATCACCGCCTGCGTCATCCCATACCGGTCGCGCAAATCGATGAAGATCAGGCCTCCGTGGTCGCGGCGACGATGGACCCAGCCGCAGAGGGTAGTCGTTTTTCCGGCATGGTCGGTCCGGAGTTCGCCGCAGGTGTGGGAGCGCATCATAACGTGAGAAGTATAGGGCAAGGATCAGCGCACGTCTTCGACGTGCGACGAGGGTTTCTATTTAAACAGCCGCCCCAATTCCTCCTTAAACTCCTCCACATCCTTAAATTCTCGGTGCACGCTCGCAAACCGGATGTATGCCACCTGGTCCAGCTTCTTTAATTCCTTCATCACATCCGTACCGATGGTGGAACTCGAGACTTCTTTTTTGTTCGCCGCCCACTTCTCTTCGAGTCTGTTCAGGAGCCGGTCAATCTGCTCTTCTTTGATCGGCCGCTTGGTGCACGAGAGCCAGATGCCGCGTTCCAGTTTGCCGCGCGAATACGGTTCGCTGGTCCCATCGCGCTTCACCACGATCAACGAACTCAATTCCTGTCGCTCGAAGGTGGTGAACCGATGCTGGCACTTAGGACACTCGCGTCGCCGCCGAACCGCTCTCCCCTCTTCACTCAGACGGGAGTCGATAACGGAGGTGTCCTCGAACTTGCAGCGGGGGCAGAACATGGGCTAAGGATAGAGGAAAGCCGTCTGTTCCAGCCATAGATATTCTCTAACCGATCTGTGACGGTCGTTTGGGCAATCTTGACGATGAACCTCTGCCCGCGGCGTCGTGTTGTGTCTGGAACTGTTCAAAAAGTTTTCGGACGTCATCGGCGAGTGGCGTCTTTGCTGGAGGCAAGGGCACCTCTGCGGCCTTAGCCGGAGTCGTCGTTTCCGGAACGAATATTTGCTGATGTGCTTCAACCATAGAAAGAATTGGGAAAGTGTGCGGCTTGTACGGATAAGGAACTTCCCGGTCAAGGGTCGAGGGCACGGATTCTCCGGACAATGTAAAAAAGATCATCCATATGCGGAAAAATCGTCATGCATTCCTCTTTTCTTCGGAGAAATGCATCTGTTGCACTATTTGATCGTTCCTTGCCTCCGGATTGTGTGTCCGGATCCGGAAAGATCGATCACGGTCGACGGAGGATTGTGCGGGAGAGTCCCCGAATCCAAGATCAGATCCGGTTGGAATTTCTGGCGGGAGAATTGGGCGATGATGTCATCAGGGGAATAGGGGTTGGGTTGACCGTGGAGGTTGGCGGAGGTGGTACTGAGGGGGCTGCCGAACTTTTCTACGAGGGTGGAGGCGAGGGGGGAGGAAGAAATTCTCATGCCAAGCGAAGTTGCGGGTTTCGATTTTCGAGTTTCGGGATTTCCCCCTTCGACTCCGCTCAGGGCAAGCTCCACCCGCAACTCGTATCTCGCAACCGGCTTCCTTTGAAGAATCAGTGTCAGTGGTCCAGGGAGATATTTCTTCGCAAGCGACTCTGCTTCGTCATTCCATTCCACGTACTCCTTCGCCTGGTCGAGGCTGGAGAAGAGCGCGCTGACGGGTTGATCGAGTGGGCGCTGTTTGATCCGGAAAAGTTTCTGCACCGCGTCGGGATTGCGCAGATCGCATGCGAGGCCGTAGCAGGTCTCGGTTGCGTGGGCGACGACTCCGCCATCCCGCAGAATCTTGAGCGCGGCGTTGATGCCGGTGGTGTCTGCGGGGAGGACCTTCATAGAATAATAGAGTATTAGAATAGTAGAATAATAGGATTCCGGGGTGACAGTTGCGGCCGCCAGCATTCCCGAGATCCCCTATTACTCTAATACTCTATTATTCTATTACTCTCGCCTCTTCCGGGCCATTTCTCGTAGCTTCATAATTTCGTTATATCGCTTCTCGATCTGCGACACAAAATGCAGCGTCATGTGCGTATCCTGCGCCTCCAGGATCAGACTGCCGAAACCGAGCACGTTCTGGATTGCACCGCGCTGGTGTTTGTCGATTTCCTGCAGCGCCCACAGATCCACGCACTCGTGCTCGTCCATCGTCAGGAGGGTTTTCTTGATGCGGTGGATGCGCCGGTCGGTCACCACGACGACGTAGAGGAAGTAACGGTAGAATCGGATCAGCATTTCGAACTGGATCATCAGGAAGAAGAGCAGGAGCGAGACGAGCATCAGATGACGTGGGCTGCTCTGTGGAACACCGATCACGAAGAATGTCAGGAAGCCGATCGTCATGATCAGTAGTGTGAGCAGGCAGGCGTTCGAAAACGGCCACACCATGCGGATCCAGTGCTGTCGAAACGAACTCTGGAAGATCTCGCCCGGGTCTTTGCCGGGGAAGTCCGTCTGCGCCGCCGGATCGTGAACGTGCGTCACCATAAAAAGAAAAGAGGGAGGACCGTCATGCCCAAGAGGAAGAGCGTATGGAGGATTACGCAGATCCGGATGCGCATCACCGTGAACAGCCGCCGCCCGGTTGTGGACGAGAGGTGGAGATGGAGTCCCGCCACGCGGCTGCGGAAGAGACGCCACAGCACCCACTCGATCGCGACGATTCCGAGACTCAGTGACCCGAGGAGAATCCAGAGAAGCGGCATGGCAACCGGCTATTCTACTCCTACTTTGTGCTTTTCCATCACTTCTCCGATCTTCTTTTCGAGGATCGTCGACATCGTGATGGTCATCGGCACAGGGACGAGCTGCTCGCCGATTTTCAGTTGCACACGCTCTTTCCCCGGGAACGTCTCGAAGGTGCGCTTGAGGTCCAGAAGTAACTGTCTAGGAGCACGGGCGGGGAGTTGGATGGTGTGGATGGAGATTCGCGACGATAGGCTTGGTGGTTCGTCGGGTTTTTCTTCAGAACTCGTTGATTCGTTTACTCGTTTATTCGAACCCTGCTCCCCTTGAACGCTTCGAGTAAACGAATCAACGAGCACGGTCGGATCTCCGACCAGTTCAAGTGCTGCAGAAACCTCATCCATCTTCATCCCAGCCACAATCCACCTTCCCAGCGGCCCCAAAAAATCCTCACCCTCTCCGTTTCCAGTCCCCTTCCCCACCGTCACCGTCTCTCCTGCAATCACGTTGCCTTCATCATCAACTACTTCGACCTGCTCCTCACCGCTCTCACGGACAGTGCGCTGAATGCCCGACTTCGCCTCCTCTTCGTCAAAGAAACCTTCCTTCTTGGCATTCTGAATCATCGTGGAGAGGGAGGCCTTCTTCACGGCTTCCCCGCGGATCTGCATCTGCCCCGCCCGGAGATCAAGCGTGCCGCCGATCACGAGGACGGTATCCGTTAGGCCGAGCATGGGGGCGACGTCGGCAAAGGTGCGCGGGAAGATCGTCACTTCGATGCGCCCGGTCGGGTCCTCGAGTGTCAGGATCGCCATCGTTTCGCCCTTTTTGGTCGTGATCTTCTTCAGGCTCTCCTCGATGCCTGCGACCGTGACGCGTTTGCCCACTTCCTTCGCGCTAAGCAGCGCGATCAGCTGAGCTTTTTTGCCGATGTACTTCTTGAGTCCCGCAAGCGGATGGCTGCTCACGTACATGCCGAGCGTCTCCTTTTCCCACCGCAACTTCTCCAGTGACGATGCCGGTGTCGTTTTTGGGAATTCGATCCGTGCCTCCGCGAGGCCGCCGCTTATTTCTCCAAACAAATCGCCCTGTGCAGACCCGCTGTCCCCAGTCGCTTTGGAGAATTCCACAATGCTCTCGTAGTGATCAATAATCGCGCGGCGTTCCCCAATGCCGTCGAGCGCGCCGGACTTACTGAGCGCCTCGAGCATCTTCTTATTGAGCGCCTTGCCCGGCATCCGACGGGCGAAATCCTCGAGTGATGCGAACGCTCCTCCTTTCTCCCGCACAGCGATGATCTGCTGCACGGTGGCGTCGCCGATGCCTTTGACCGCACTGAGTCCAAAACGAATCGCGTTTTTCAGCGGAGACAGAGCCTGTCCCGAGC
>CAYGNM010000065.1:0-6309 GCA_964351275.1 uncultured Candidatus Peribacteria bacterium
GACAGAAGATTTTTTAACAGTGCGCCTCGATACGTTCAGTACTCCGCACTGAACTACTCGGCGCTGCATCGAGTAGCTGCTCGCGGAGTGGGCAGCGTATCGAGATGCATTTTCTTTACAAGCACTCTGTCATTCCGAGTAGCTCGCTTCGGAGAAGCGAGCGTAACGAGGAACCTATCATTCGTCATTCGTTGGTGGTCTGACGATATTGAAGAGCTTCGGCAACATGCGCTGTACTAATATTTTCTGAAGAGGCCAGATCTGCAATAGTCCGTGCGACCTTGATGGTCCGGTGGTACCCCCGTGCCGAAAGCCCCAGCCGATCCACGGCTTGCAGCAGCAGTTTTTCGGATGCGCTATCGAGTGGGCACAGCTCGTCGATCAGTTTCACATTCATCTCCTTGTTCGTCCGGATTCCTCTCCCCGCAAACCGCTCCCGCTGCTTTTCCCGCGCGCGACGCACCCGCAATGCAATCTCCGCCGACGTTTCCGTTCCCTCCGATGGTTTTTTCTGCAGATCTTCGATCGGCACTGCCCGCACATCCACGGTCAGGTCGATCCGGTCGAGCAGCGGCGCCGAGATTTTCTTTGGGGCCTGTCCCCGCTCCCCTGCCGAGTACTTCGGCGGGTTCATCGCCGCGATAAGTGTGAAGTCGGCGGGAAACGTGATGGATCCCCGCGCACGGGTGATGGTGATGGTGCGGTCTTCCAGCGGCTGCCGCAGGACTTCGAGCACGTACGGCGGAAATTCCCCGAGTTCATCGAGAAAGAGAATGCCGCGGTGCGCCAAACTGATCTCACCCGGCCCGGGCACCTGTCCGCCTCCGACGATCGAGACGCCGCTTGCCGTGTGGTGGACCACGCGGAACGGCCGTTGCCGGATCAGCGGTGTCCCCTCGGGCAGCAGATTCGCGACCGAGTAGATTTGCGTGACCTCGATTGCCTCCTCGCGCGTGAGCGGCGGCAGGATATTGCGGAATGCCCGCGCCAGCAGCGTCTTCCCGGATCCCGGCGATCCCGAGAGCAGAACGTTGTGGCCTCCGGCAGCCGCAATCTCGAGAGCCCGTTTTGCCTGCTCCTGTCCGCGCACGTCCGCGAAGTCGATCGCGTCACGCGGGCCATCACCATCTTCGGGCGACACCTCCACGACATCCGGCGTGCGCTCGCCGCGGAGAATCTGGAGCAGTTCTTCCATCGACTTCGGTGCGATTACTTCCAGCCCCGGGATCAGCGCAGCTTCCGGTCCGTCCACCGCCGGTACCACGAGTGTCTTGATACCGAGTTGCTTGCATGCGATGGCCGCGGGCAGCACGCCGCTCACATGCCGCAACGATCCATCCAGCGCAAATTCTCCGAGGAAGGCGGTCGTCTCCAAAATCTCCTTGGGAATATCGACGATATCGTGCGCAATCAGGAGCCCGAGCGCGATCGGCAGATCGTACCGCGGGCCGATCTTGCGGATGTCCGCCGGAGCCAGATTCACAATCACCATCCGCCCGGTGCGGAACATGAAGCCCATGTGCCGAAGCGCGTGCGACACGCGTTGCTTGCTCTCCTGAACCGCAGTATCCGCCAGTCCGACAATAAAGAATCTCCCCTCCCCCGATGTCCATCCCACTTCCACGGTGATCTTCTCGCATGAGAGGCCGATGCCGGCAAATGATGTTAGTTGTGTAAGCATAGATGCAGCCGCGGGCGTTCCTGCCCGCGGATAATGGAAAAAAATAAATGGGAATCATTTTCTTGCGTCTGCAACACCCCCACAAGACCCCCGACACCAAGTCTTGTTTAGTGATCCAGACTATTGCGCTATGTACTGCGGAGCTTGAACGTTCCACACCCCTGTGGAACGTCCGGGGTTGGCATCCGGAAGCGGAAATCACCGAATTGCCAAAAGCGATCGGTTTACCGGGCTCTTCCGCCTGATCCGTCGATCGGGGAGAGTGATTTCCTTTTTACCCCTTTGCATATGCAATTCCCCTTCCTCTCCAGCGACCGGGTAAAGACGCGACCCCGCCACCTCATCCTGGGTGACCACGGTGAAGACCTAGCGACCCTTCACCTTCGTTCCCTCGGCTACGAGATTCGCCAGCGCAATGCCCGCATGGGTCATGGTGAGATCGACATCATCGCGTGGGATCCCGACGACAAGGTTCTGGTCTTTGTGGAAGTGAAGACGCGGTCGGAGAAGTCGCGCGAGGGATTCAATCCCGACCGAACCGCCACAGAACAGAAGCGCCGTAACCTTCGCCGCGCGGTCCGGCGCTGGGTGGCGAAGCATGATTTTCAGGGCGGGTACAGGATTGATCTGATTTGCGTGCAGGAGGAGCGCGTGACGAACCACTTTAAAGAGTTGAGTTGGGACGTTCCTAAACAGAGCGTTTCCTGGTCATGATCTTTTTCGTTTACTCGTTTATTCGTTTACTCGATTCGTTGTATGGCACAGTTTCATTCATTCGAAGATATTGAGGCGTGGAAAGAAGCACGCAAACTTCTCTGGTCTATTCGACAGATATGCAAAAGATTGCATGTGAAAAACGATTCAAATTTTGTTGATCAAATAACGCGATCTGCACGATCCATTTCCGCGAATATTGCAGAAGGCAATGATTCAATGACGCCTCCGGAATTTATTCAATTCCTTGGTTACTCCAAGCGCTCTTCCGGAGAAACACGATCGCATCTGTATGACGCACTGGATGAGAAATATATTTCTCAGGAAGAATTCAAGAGTCTTGCAGATCAGACGAGAAAGATTAATTGTATGCTTGCGAAGCTCATCCATTACCTTCAATCACTGGATCCCAAAATGAAAAGAACATACTATTCGCATTCGAATAAACGAGTAAACGAATAAACAAATAGACTCCTCTACCACTGCGCAGCAACCGTCGTCTCCGTTTTTTCGACAATCTTTTTTCCTGGCCAGCGACGCTCATTCTCAGAACTTTTGATCATCTCGTCCCACATAGTTTTCTTTGTGGCTCCTTTCAAGAAAAATACAGCCTGTCGCGCCTTCTCCAGAACAGGAAGCGTGACGCTGATACGATCCTTCACCGCGAATTTCTCAGTCGTCGTATGAATCACCGACGCCGGACCGAATGCCGCGTCGTTGAGCGGTGGAAACAGCGACGCAATGTGCCCGTCATCGCCCATACCGAGGGTAATGATGTCGGGCGAGCCTTTCTTTAGAAGACTTTTGAGGTGTTGGTCGTAGAGGTTCACGCAATTTGCGAGCGGGAGCGTCGTATCTGGGAAGATAATCTGTGATTCCGGGATCGGTGCGTTCTTGAGGAGCGTCGAGCGGAGGAGAAATTGATTGCTGTTCGGATCATCGGCGCGGATGTACCGGTCATCGACGAGGAAAATCCAGACTTTCGACCACTCGATCTTCTCTTTCCCGAGCGCGTCGTAGATCGGCTTCGGCGTCGAGCCGCCGGAGAGGCCGAGGATGGAGAAGCCGCGAGCTGCAATCGCTTTCGAGAGAGCATCCTTCAAAAACGTGACGGATTGGTTCATGAATTCCTGCTCACTGTGCGTTTCTAGCAATTGTAAATTCATACAGTAAGAAAAATTAATGAACCCAGGTGATGCCATCCTTCTTCGCCCATGCAGCAACCTCTTCTGGCCCACTCGTCCCCGCCGGGTACAGATGGAGCGGGGTCGAGGCTTTCTCCAGATGCGCCTGCAGCGGATCGATCAGTCTCCACGCTGTGCGGATTTCATCGAACGTGAGGAACCACGTCTGCTTGCCGTGAATCGCCTCAAGCAGCAGCAGGCCGTGTTCGGGCAGGCAGTCGCCCATGCAGACGAGCGGGTCTTCCATGATCAGCGGCCGAAACGCGGGTGTGGTGCCGCCGATTTTCGTCTGCAGATGCAGCCGCATCCCCGCTTCGCCCTGGAGGATCACGTCGAGCCTGTTCGGCGTGCTCCCCTCTCCCACCACGTGCGGTTCCTGGAACTGAATTGTGATCCGCGTTTCCTTCTTTCCCATCCGTTTTCCCGAACGCAGGTAGAACGGAACGCCCTGCCAGCGCGCCTCACGCGTGAGGAGCTTGAGCGCTGCATACGTATTCGTCCGCGATTTCTTCGAGATGTCCGCCTCGTCACAGTAGCCCATCACCGTATCACCAGACATCTTCCCCTTCGCGTACTGTCCCTGCAGGATGATGTCGCTCAGATCTGCCGCCGGCGGAAGATAGAACTGTTTGAGCGCATTGAGGCGACTCTCGCGGATCGTCGATTCCGATTCCTTGATCAGCATCGTGAGGAGCGAGATCATCATGAGCAGGTGGCTTTGGAACATGTCGCGCAGCGTTCCGGTGTGGTCGAAGTATCCCGATCGTCCATCGAGCCCCCGCGATTCCATCGCGGAGACTTCCACATGATGGATCAGGGAATTTTTGAAGAGCCGCTCGAAGACGGGATTCGCGAAGCGCAGGTAGTAGACGTTCCGGACAGCTTCTTTCCCCAGGTAGTGATCGAGCAGGTAGATCTCCTCATCCGTGAAGCACTTCAGGAGTTGTGCTTGTACTTGCTCAAAACTCTTCAGGTCGTGCCCGACCGGCTTCTCGACGATGCAGCGGAAGGGAATCTTCTGATCATGCACTCCTCCGGCGCAGATATTATCGAGGACTTGTGTGAAAACTTTCGGGGGAATGGAGAGATATGCTAGGCGAACCGTCTCCTTCCAGTTTTTCTCAATTGTCGTCAGCTTCTTCGCAAGTGTCTGGAAGTCCTTCTTTGAATCGTACTGCCCTGCGACGTAGTGGCAGCGGGAGAGAAAATCTTCCAGCACTTTCTTATTCACTTCCGGCATCTCGGCGTGGATCGATTCTTCCACCAGCTTCCTGAACTCACTGTCTGTCATCTCCGTCCGCGCGTAGCCGACGATTGCGTAGTCAGATGGGAATCGCTTCTTGAGTGCGAGAACGTACAGTGCGGGGTAAATCTTCAGCTTCGCCAGATTTCCCGATGCGCCGAAGAGCACGAACGAGAACGGTGAGGGGGCGGAAAAGGGCTTCATGAGGATTGCAGTGTAGGAGGATAGTCGCGATTCTTCCATTCGTCTGCGTTTTCTGCTATACTATTCTGATGACATTCGACGAATTCTCAGAGGGTATTGCGGCGCTTTCGCTACTTTCCCCGGCGCAGAAGAAGCGGGTGATTGCGGCTGGGAGAGGCGTCTCTGCTACCGAGCGCGATGCACTGTTCAAGCAAGTCGCAGGCGTCCATCAGACGTACCAGGAACAGGTGCGTCATGAGGAACAGGTGATGCAAACAGGCGATGACATTCTCTGGTCTGCGGAACAGCGTCTAGCCGGCGTCGCTAGATCAAGTCACGCGTCAGACGAGCGCGGCGAGCGTGACGCAGTGCTCGGATCAATTGATGACCAATTGAAATCGGCCTAAGAATATTTCCCCTTCTTTCGTATGAAACACCTACACACACAATTCTCTGCTCTTCACGGCGCAGAAGCCCGCTTGCTCTCACAGCACAGCGCGCAGCCAACCCCCGAAGCTGGCATGAACCCCGAGCTCGCCGCGAACGCTCAATCGCCGGAAGTGCAGTTTGAGAACCGCCGCGCGAGTCAGGCCACCCGGTACGACGCCCTTCAGAGGCGCATGCAGGTCATTCGTGCGAATCAGCAGGAGAACGGTCATACGGAGAACGCACGGGCATGGCAGACATACGCTGGGCAATTTCAAACTGACTATCAGAACTGGAACAGCGCATACCAGAGCATCGGCGATGGGCATCACGCCGACTTTGAACGGAACCTCAACCAGATTCTCGACCGGTACGAATCGCACGTCCTCCACAGCGAGCAGACGATCAACCCGCGCCTCGAGCACACCGAGACCCCGGCAGCACGCGTGGAGGCAGCGGGCCTGAACACATGGCATGTCACCGTCCCCCGCGGAACCGTTCCTTCCTTCAAATTCAATACGTACGTCAATTGGATGGCGATCGATGCCACCGAGACGGGCAGAGGTGAACTGGGAAGCAATGGCTTCCGCATCCAGCGGGATCCTCGCAATCCGCAGCTGTACATTGTTGAATCCAATCTTGGCCAAGGGAACGCCGTCCCGTTCGAAGTGCGCGTGGCGGGTGCAGATCTGAATGGCATCAATCGTCCGCAGCCGGCGGAGACGCCAAACCCCGAGGCACCGCAAAAGGAGAATACTTCTGAGCTCAAGGAGCGTGCAGAACGCGCAGAGCGTCTCGCGGATATTATGAAGATGTCTGGCGAGGCACGTGAGGCGATCGTCGCTACCGCCACGGGCGGCTTGGGTGCTGCAGTTTGG
>CAYGNM010000066.1:0-4186 GCA_964351275.1 uncultured Candidatus Peribacteria bacterium
AAGGTAACACTGATCCACTGCCGCGACGAGAACGGCCACAAAGACGAGGAGAGTCTCCGCGCAATCCGCGACGCGATCCCCCATATGAAAACCGCAGGTTTCTATCCACATCTCACCATCGAGTTCGTCGAGCGCGATATCCCCTTCGGCCCGACGGCGATCAACCGTGTAGCGCATGAGATGAAGATTGCGCGCAACCGCATCTTCATCGGGTCCATCCACAATTCGCACAGCTTCGACTATGCAGAGCTCGGGGGAGTGAGGATCATCTTTGGATGAAATCGCCAATCACCAATCGCCAAGGAATTACTGAATGAAGAAATTTTGAAAGGGAGAATTTGAGCTTCCTCCCATTGTTCACTTTTGATCTTCCTTGGTGATTGGCGATTGGTCATTTATGGAAACGGCAGGCACATCAATAACCTCTGCCTCGTGCCCCGTCGCCCGCAGGAATTTCTCGATGCCCTCATGCGAAATGCAGAGCGTCGCGGTGTTGACGAGTGGATGACAGCAGATTGCCTCAGCGTTCCAGACCGCTTCATCAATAAAGACTTCTACCCGATGCTCCGGATCGTTGATCAGACCGAGAAGCGTGACGGAGCCCGGTTCGACGCCAAGATGAGCCTTGAGGCGCTCTGGTGATGCGAAGGAAAGCTTCTTTACCTCTCCGTAGCCTGCCGAGGCGGGCGAAGGGGGGTGGACACCGAAGAGCGTCTTCATCGCCTTGATGTCGACCTGCTTCTCATGGCCAACAGTGACGAGAAAGTGCCGCTTCCCCTTCTCATCGCGGAGGAAGAGATTCTTCGTGTCTTTGCCCGGCATCGGCATACGGAGCTCATTCGCCTGCTCGCACGTGAACACAGCGGGATGGTCGAAGCGTTGATAGGCGATGCCGTGCTGGTCGAGGAAAGCGTAGATGTCCATACTGTGATCACCGCAGCTCATACGTCAGCGTGACCTGCACATTCACATCCTCCTCTCCCATCGGGAGCGGAGTCGGCGTGACGCCTGCAGATTTCTCCATTGCCATGGCGTCGCGACTGTACATGATGGGAGGAACGTACCCGCCGCCCTCGCTGAAGTTCTTCATCTTGCCGAGCTTCATGCCGAGCTGCTTAGCGAGAACCACGGCCTTGGCCTGTGCTTGTTCAATAGCTTCCTGCCGCGCCTCGGCACGAGCCTTCTCGGGATCATCCACGGTGAACTGCACGCCACCGGCCTGGTTAGCACCCGCATTGGTTGCCGCAGCAAGGATGTCGCTGACCTTGTCGAGATCGCGGACTTTGACGCGCAAGCTCTGCGATGCATCAAATCCCCGCATGATCTGCTTTCCCTCGTTCCAGTCGTAGGCAGGATTGAGCGCAAGACTCTCCGTCTTGATATCTTTCTCGTCTACACCCGCTTTCTTCACGGCCTCGAACACAGACGTCATCCCCTTCCCCAGCTGGTCCATTGCCCCCTTGGCCGTCGGCTGGCGTTGCACCTGAATGCCGAAGCTCAGCTCCGCGATATCCGGCGCAGCCGTCGATTTTCCCTCGCCGCTGACCGAAATGAGAGTGGGTGCCACGTCCTTCGTCTCGACTTTCTTGCCGTAGACAAAGAATCCGCCGCCGATGATCACGGCAAGGAGAAGAATAGCGGGAGCCCAGGCGGGAGGCTGGAGCTGGAGTGTGCGTGTATCGTCCATAGAGCGGGGAGTGGAGAGAAATGAGAGAGGTCCGTCCGATATGTAAGACGGACGAGCAGGAGAAAGGTTACACCCAATTCAGGCTTCACGCTTCCCGGACTCCATAGGCTGCGTATCCCTCTTTCTCCAATCGCAGAGCCAGATCTTTCCCGCCACTCTCGACGATCTTCCCATTGATCATCACATGCACATGATCCGGTTCCACGTAATCGAGCAGCCGTGCATAGTGCGTGACGAGGACGGCGGAAAAATCTTTCGAGCGCATCGCATTGATTCCCTCCGCGACGGTCTTGAGCGCATCAATATCAAGTCCGGAATCCGTTTCGTCGAGCAACGCAAGTCGTGGCTGGAGGATAGACATCTGCAGCACTTCGGATTTCTTCTTCTCGCCGCCGGAGAATCCTTTATTGAGGAATCGCTCGGCGAAAGCGGCGTCCATGTGGAGTGATTGCATTTTCTCTTCTAGGAATTTCTTGAACTTTATCGGGGAAATAATCTTCGGCAAGGATTCACGGACGCCGGACTGCGCCTTGTACGCGGCAAAGAGAAAGCTCCGCAGCGTCACCCCCGCAATCTCCTTGGGATACTGGAACGCGAGGAAGAGCCCGCGCGCGGCTCGGTCAGACGCCGGAAGTTTGAGCAGATCGTCGCCGAGGAACTGCGCCGACCCGGATGTGACGGTGAACTTCGGGTGTCCCATCAGCGTATTCACAAATGAGGACTTGCCCGATCCGTTCGGCCCCATGATCGCGTGGATCTCTCCAGGCTTTACCATCAGATTCACCCCCTTCACGACGTCCTTCCCTTCAACGGAAATATGAAGGTCTTGGACGTTGAGAGTGGACGGAGAGCCTTTCGCCATAGGAATGAAGAACAGTAGAATACTAGAGTAATAGGAAGCGCTTCGGGTAGAGAAAAACAGGGCCCTAATACTCTAGTATTCTAGTACTCTATTATTCTCGCAGATGCCGAAAGTCACCTTCCACTACTCCGGCCAGATCAAGACCGTCGAGGCCGAACCCGGCAAGACGGTCCTGCAGATCGCGCTCGATGCCGGCATCCCGATGGAACACGCATGCGGCGGCAACGGCTTCTGCACCACCTGCCTATGTAAGGTGAAGAACGGCATGGGGAACCTGAGCCCACGCAATGACCGCGAGGAGAATATGGGGATTATGGAAGATCCAGATCGGCTGAGTTGTCAGGCGGAGATACGGGGGGATGTGGAAGTGGAGGTTATTGAGTATTAAATTGAGAATTGAAAATGGAGAATTGAGAATAATTTCAGGAAGAGAGGTTGTGTATAGGGGGAAGAATGACGGAGAAGTTTAAAAAAGAACGAATAGTGGAGGCGAGTGGAGAGGTATTCTCAATTCTCCATTTTCAATTCTCAATTCCTCACACCTTCGCCAGCGACAGGAGTTTGGCCTTCACCTCCTCATCATACGGTTCTATTTTATTGATTCTGCGATACGTCTCCTCCGCCTTCTCCTTCGCCCCAAGCTGCAGATAGCACTCGGCCAGGATATGCAGGAGTTCGGTGGAGCGCGAGAGGCGGAGCGTCGCCTTCTCGAGCAACGGAGCCGCTTCTTCGTACCGCTGCGCGGCGATGCAGGCCCGACCAAGTGCCGCGGACCGTTCTGGCGTCTGAGGATCGCGGTTCAGCGCCTCCTGATAGGCCTGGCACGCTTCGATATATTTCCCCTGCCGGTAGTACGAGAGCCCAAGATTGCTGTGGAACGAGACTTCATCGCGGTGCTGGAGCAGCTCGCGGTACATGGCTTCGGCTTTGTTCTCGCGACCCGTCGCCAGGTAGAGCTTGGCGAGCATTGCCTGCACGTCGTACGCATTCGGCTGGACGGTGAGCGCCTGAATACAGAGACGTTCGGCATCTTCGATCTTTTCTTGTGCCAACGCCTTCTCCGCCTGTCGGATTAATGAACGGACCTGCTGGAGTTCGATTGCCGATGTGCGGGGAGATTTTCGCGGTCGCGAGATCACCCGCTCCTCCACCATCAGGACGCCACGATCTTCCGCGGATTGCAGCCGCTGCTTGATCGATCGGACGAATCGCCGTACGGCGCGGTTGCGCAGAAGCACCCGAACACCGAAGAGCATGACAATGCCTAAAAGAGAGCCGGAGAGGACGAGAACGTAGAGCAAAGGGACGAAAGAGGATAGCATCCTCAAGAGGCCTGAGAAAGGGCCAATACGAACTTCTGCGCCAGCAACTGTCTGTTCACATTTGTCTCCATTTCCCTGCAAAGACTCATCAAGTGCCGGACGGCAGAGGGCTGCATGTCTTCTTCCCGAAGCGCGAGGGAGAGATGGAGGAGAAATTGATCCGATGCCGCCCCGCGCTCGTGCAGCGGCGAGAGCAGTTGCATCCGTTCCAGATTGGACCGGCTGTGCCAGAACGCGAGTGCACTCGTGTACGTCTGCCGCTCGGTGCGCAGAAGATCGGGGAACTTCTCGCAGAGGGCGCGCAGCAGCTTCCAA
>CAYGNM010000066.1:4196-6252 GCA_964351275.1 uncultured Candidatus Peribacteria bacterium
GCAGACGTTTGATCACACCGGGCGCGCCTTGTGCGACGCGGAGGAGAAATTGCTGTTCGACATCCCCTGCTCCTGTGAGGAGTGGCTCCAGTTCGCTATCGGGAAGACGGGTGAAGTGGAGCACTCGCGCGCGGGAGACGAGTGTGGGAACGAGTGACGCAAGTGACTGCGTCGTCAGGAGAAAGACCACTCCCTCGGGCGGCTCCTCAAGGATCTTCAGAAGCGCGCTGACCGCCGGGGGCAGCATTCGCTCCACCGACCGGATGAGGCAGCAACGGTAGCGGCCGGCTCCCACATCATGCAGACGGTTCTGCACCGCACGGATGTCATCGATGCTGATGGTGTCCGTCTTCGCCGGAGAATCTTTCGCTCGATGCTGCTGCGGAACGTTCGACGATTGCGCGATGACCGAAAAATCTTCGCAGACGTCTTCGATCCACAGCTGATCGACGACGAGAAAGTCGGGGTGGAGGAGCCGGTCAATCTGATCAGTGATCGCCGCGCACTCCTCCGGACTGCGATTGTGACAGAGGAGCTGCCGTCCGAAGTGTTTCGCGATCGTGAACTTCCCCAGATGCGGTGCACCGGAAAACAGGTAGGCATGCACCACGTTCCCCTGCGTGAGGTCCGTCTCAAGCGCTGCGAGTTGCGGGCGGTGGCCGAGGATGTTCGTAGACGCCATGGGGAGGCAGTATAAACCTCAAAAGAAAGGCTGTTCCATGTCATCCCGAGTAGTTCGCCCGCAGGCGAACGTATCGAGGGATCGAAAAGGGCGGCCCCGGCCCGCCCTCTTCAGTCAGATAGATGATTGTCACCCCGAGTAGAAATTTTCCGCAGAAAATTTCGTATCGAGGGGCGTACTCTTCATCCAGGAACTCCCAGTGTGAGCACTGGGATCAGGAATGCGCTCAGAACGAGTGCGAAGAGGACGATCGACGTGACAAGCTCCGAGGACTGCCGGTGGGGATTGGGGATGAACATCAAAATGAGGGATATGCAGGAGATGACGGGACCCCTGGGAATCCGTTACAAGAATCTTGGAAAATTGTCATCCTGAGCGGAGCGAAGGATGATTCATGCGGTCTTTCCATGACACTTCTTGTACTTTTTTCCTGATCCACATGGGCAAGGATCATTCCGCCCGACTTCCGCTGTTGAACGCTGGAGAGGAGTTGCCGCGCGTTTTTGGATGGATGGCGTCGATTGCATATTGAAAGGAATCTCCTTCGCCTCTTCCGGACTGAGCTGCAGCGTCGTCCCCCCTCCCCCACCCGTGAGCGACCCCTCGATATCCGCTTCGTTCGTCCGCAGATCGGCTTCGCGCTCCTCTTCGTCGAAGACAACCATCGCCTGGGGAGCAAACTGCGCGAAGTCGGACTGGAGCAGGGTCCGAACAATCGTCGAGTCGATAGTCTGAATCAGCTGCTGGAAGCGGCGGAAGCCCTGATCCTGGTACTCGATCAGCGGATCACGCTGTGCGTAGCCAGAAAAAGCGACCTGTTCGCGCAAGTGCGACATATCGTCGATGTGGTCCATCCAGTGGGCATCAATGCTGCGGAGCGTGATAATGCTCTCGGCCCTGCCGACCAGGGGGGATTCTACGTCATCACACTTCTCCTTATAGAAGCGGTGAATGAAGACGGTCAGATCATCCTTCAGCACCTCACGATCGTGATAGTTCTTGAGTCTTTCCATTGTGAACTCGTGCGCGAATTCCTGATGCAGCGCGCCGAGCATTTCGAAGATCTTCTGAATGTCCCACTCGCCGGGATCATCGGATCGAGCATGAACATCAGCCAAGCTGTGCACTTCACGTCTCATGGCAGCAAGAATCTCCTCGTGCAGAGGCCATGGATTTGGATCCGTCCCCGCCTGCCCGCCGTAGCTCCCAGAGGAGCGAAGGTGGGAGCCCGAGCCCGGTCCCGAACCTTCCTCAGCAATGCGTCCGAGAATTTTCTGCCGCCGGGAATAGATGATATTTCGATGACGGTTCATCACATCATCGTATTGAAGAACATGCCTCCGGATATCAAAGTTCCGCCCCTCCACCTTCTTC
>CAYGNM010000067.1:0-6247 GCA_964351275.1 uncultured Candidatus Peribacteria bacterium
AGCTGGATCTGCTCGACATGCGGTCGGTGGCGGAGCGGCTGACGGATATTGAGGAGCGGTTGGTGGCCCTTCGCTCCGGCTCAGGGCAGGCTCTGTCTCCACTGACCTCCTACGATTTTGGGTCCGATCTTTCTCTCACGGGGTCAATCGTTGCGACTGACATCCGTGCGCAGAACCTCACGCTCTCCGGTTCCCTCATCGCGCAGGACATCCGCACGGGATCGCTGCGTGCCGATACGATCATTGGTCGGGCGCTGGCGATTGATGGCGATATTGCAGCGGTCAACGGCCGGTTCGTCGGCGGTCTCTCGCTCTCCGGCGCGCTCGCTGCGCAGGATATCCGTGGCCGCAGCCTCTCTCTTGCCGGCAATCTCACTGCACAGGATATCCTCGGTCAGTCCCTCTCCCTCAATGGAGATCTCACGGCGCACAATGGCCGCTTTGTGGGAGACTTCTCCGTCGACGGGGATGTGGATGTGCAGGGAACCTTCTCTGTCCGCGACCTCTACGTTCCGAATGGCGTCCGGATCGATGGGGGATTGCATGCCGCCTCGCTCGAGGTCCAGTCCGGTGCCATCATCAACGGCGCGCTGACACTCAACGACACGCTGCATCTGAAGCACGGCGTGGTCTTTGAATCCGGATCCATCCTCTTTGCGCACGATATCGTCGTCCGCGATGCGCTGCAGGTGATCGGGTCTGTTACATTCGAAGCACTGGCGGAATTCTTCGGCGACGTGAAGGTGAAAGGCCAGCTGGTCCTCAGCGATCGTCAGGCGGGCTACGCCGTGATCCCGAAGAGAGCGACATTCGTCGCCGTGTCCTTTGGCAGCGGCGGATTCATCGCGCAGCCAATCGTCACTGCGTCGCCGGATGTTCCCATTGCCTTCGCTGTCTCGCGCGCGACACAGTCGGGCTTCACCATCCGCATCAATCTGCCCGCAATCGAGGACATCACGTTCTCGTGGGTGGCGACGCTGACGGAGAAGGCAGAGGCTGATCAGGAAAATTCCGTGGTGATGCCCGTTTCGGATCCCGTTCCGGACGGAGAGTCCACGGAGGACAATCAGGATGTCCCGCAGGAATCTTCCTCTTCGAGCGCAAGCAGCACCTCTTCGGAATCCGTCAGCAGTTCATCTTCTACATCTAGTGAATCCTCGTCGTCCGTGACAAGCGAATCATCCTCGAGCGTGAGTAGCTCATCGTCAGAATCCGTCAGTAGTTCCTCTTCCGCAATCAGTGAGTCCTCGTCGTCCGCAATGAGCGAATCATCCTCGAGCGCCGAATCGTCTCCGTCGAGCGAGTCCGCCTCCAGTGAAAGCAGTCCTATTCCGGCTGAATCTGCCCCCCCAGAAGAGGGGAATGGAGCGCCGGTGGAGACTCCGGTCGAGGCGGGTGTCACGCCCTAAAAATCCGTTTGTTCCATACCCCTGTGGAACGTCCAGACGTGGCTTTGCGGTGAGCAAAAGTCCGAAGTCCGAAAAACAAAATTCCGAAACGGTCTTGCGGGTGTTCTTGAAGGCTGCGTAGACTCGCAATATGGCAAAAAAGAAGGGAATCACCCTCAGCGATGTTCTGGCCCATATACGCGGTCTACGGGATGAGATGAATGAGAGATTTGACGGGGTGGATGGCCGAATAGATCGTCTCGAACAGAAGGTTGATGGTATCGATCGGCGGCTGATCCGCATGGAAGAGTCGCTCGTCCCTTCACATCAGCGTCTGCAAATCACCGTCCGCGACCACAGCGGCCGTATCCGGCGGCTGGAAAAGAAGGAGGGGCTCGTTGTTGTGTAATTCCTCGTACGTTCGCGCTTCCAGCGCGAACTACTCGGAATGACAATGGGTTTTATCTTGATCGCCTCGATACGCTGGCCGCTCCGCAGCCAGCTACTCGGCGTCTCGTTGTTTATCGTGACACCGAGTAGAAATTTTCGGAGAAAATTTCGTATCGAGGTGTTATGAATAACCATTCCTTGTCATTCCGAGTAGTTCGTTTCGGAGAAACGAACGTACGAGGAACTCTCAATACTCAAACAACTCGTCCTCGCTAAAGAACCGATGGATTTCCTGCGCCGCCGCGTCCGGACCGTCACTGGCGTGGGCGACGTTCACCATCTGATCGACACCGAATTCGGCGCGGAGCGTGCCTTTTGCCGCCTTGCGGCTGTCGGTGACGCCGAGCATATCGCGCATTTTTGCCACAATGTCGTCGCCTTCCAGTACCAGAGCGATCACCGGCACCGAGCTCATGAATTTCTCCACCTCCGGGTAGAACGGCTTCTCCGCAATGTGCGCGTAGTGCTCGCGCAGGATATCCGGATTCAAATGGAGCATCTTGCACCCGCGGATGCGGAAGCCGGCGGACTCGAAACGTGCAATGACTTTGCCGACGAGGCCTTTTGCGACTGTGTCAGGCTTTAGCAATATGAGCGTTCGCTCCATGTAAAGAATGGAAGAGTAATAGAATATTAGAGTATTAGAGTAATAGGGGCCAGAGCATGCAATTGCGGCCGCAAACACCCCCGAGGTTCCTATTATTCTATTACTCTAATATTCTATTACTCTATGAAAGGCATCCTTATCTGCGGCGGAACGGGTTCCCGGCTTAAACCTCTCACGGATATCACGAATAAGAGCTTGTTACCCGTATACGACAAACCTCTGATTCTCTACCCGCTGCAGGTGCTGCTCGATGCCGGGATCACCGAGATTGCCGTGGTGACCGGTACCGAACACATGGACCAGATTGCGGCGTTCTTGGGATCCGGATCGCGCTTCGGCTGCACGTTCACGTTCACCGTGCAGGAGAAGGCGGGCGGCATCGCGCAGGCGTTGGGATTGACTGAAAAATTTGCGGGGGGAGATTCCGTCTGTGCGATTCTTGGCGACAATCTATTCTTTGACGATATCTCATCCGCGATTCGTGGATTCACGACGGGCGCGCATGTGTTCCTGAAAGAGGTGGGAGATGCACAGAGGTTTGGGGTGGCCGAGATTTATCCACAGACTGCAGGGACGCCCCGCCGGGGCGTCCTTACAAACGTTCTATCCATTGAAGAAAAACCCCAGAAACCCAAGAGCAACTATGCGGTGACGGGATGTTACCTGTACGACGCACGGTGCTTCGAGGTCATCCGGACCATGAAGCCCTCCACACGCGGAGAGCTGGAGATCACCGATGTGAGCAGGTGGTATCTCGATCAGAAGGAACTGACCGCGTCCATTCTCACCGACGAATGGATTGATGCGGGGACGTTCGAGAGCTTGTTTAGAGCGGCGCAAACGGTGCGGGAACGGAAAGCGAATTATAAGCAATTGTAGGGGTTGCTCGCGAGCAACCCCTACCGCGCGGCGTCGGTGGTGCGCGAGAGACGGTCGTAGATCTCACTGTAACGCTGCGCGATCGAATCCCAATCAAACGCTTTTGCGTGTTCGATGGCGGCATCTGTCAGCTCATGACGGAACCGCTCATCGTCGAGAAGTGTCTTCAAGACTTCCGCCGCGAGCGCGGGATCTCCCCGCTCGGTCAAGATGCCCGTTACGCCATCCTTCACCACCTCTGGAATCCCGCCCACGTCACTGCCGATCACGGCACACCCGGCCGCTTGTGCTTCCAGGAAGACATTCCCGAGCGCTTCGGATCGCGAGAGTGCGCAGAAAATCTGCGCTTCCGCATACTCTTTGTAGAGGTCCTTCCCGGAGAGATAGCCGAGGAAGGTCACCTTGTCTGCAATGCCGAGCGTCTTTGTCAGGTTTTCCAAACTGGAACGCTGGGAGCCGGAGCCGACGATGTGCAAAATTGAGAATTGAGAATTGAGAATTGAGAATGCTTGCAATAGAGCATCGACCCCTTTCATTCTTTCTAATCTGCCAATGAAGAGAATTCGTCCCGGGATTTTCTGAACGCCTGTGCAGGCCTTTCGGATCTCCTCATAGGAGATTCCGTTGGGGATCACCGAGACGTCCTTCCGTCCGAAGTCGGCTGCCTGTTGCGCGAGGACAGCGCTGATCGCGGTGACAATGTGCGGAGAGCGGAGGATGTGGCGGCGCAGGAAGTTCCGGTTCGTCGTCTGGAGTGTCAGGATCTGCTGTGCGCGTGGAACCATCATCACGCATGCGTGGAGTGCGAGACCGGCGAATGATTCCAGAACGGCGTGGAGAATCTGGGGCTTGATCTTCCGCGCGGCGAACGGAGCGAGGAGGGGATAGAGCCATTTATCGAAAGAGAATCCGAAGCCGACGCGGATGATGGGGACTTTTCCTTGCAGGAGATCTCTCTTCGGCAAATCGCGGCGCATCCGGCCCGTGATGATGGTCACGTCGAAGCGATCACAGAGTCTCAGGGCAATTTCTTCCGCACATGCCTCCGCTCCACTTCTGAAGGGACTCAGGAATGCCGAGAGGATGACGACGCGCTTTTTCATAGGGATGCAAAGAGTCGCTGATACATCTTTCCGACAACCTCCCAACTGAATTGCTCATCAATTCTCTTCCGCGCCGCCTGTCCCATCATCTTCCTCTTCGCCGGATCGTCGATCAGCCTGCGGATATGTGCCTGCAGCTCCGCGCGATCTCCTGGAGTAAACAAGAATCCTGATACGCCGTTCTGAATCAGAAATGCATTTCCCCCGACCTCGGTCGCGATGCAGGCGCAGGAACTCGACATCGCTTCCATGATCGCGTTGCTGAGCCCTTCGCTGTAACTGGGCATCACGAAAATATCTGTCTCGCTCAAAATGGCAGGGATATCATCCCGAAGGCCTGTGAAGGTCACCTGATCTTGATATTGCTTTACCAGAGGATGGCCGTCTTTGTACCAACCGACCACTTGAACCTTCAACTGCGGATAGTTTTTCTTTAGCGGAGTCGCTGCAGCCAAAAAATCATCAGCACCTTTCACGGATTCTAGTCTGCCGACGTAGGTGATAACTATCCCACCCAGTTCGTTTTCCCTCTCCCGGCGCGCTCGAAGCGCGCCACCCTCTCCCGCAAGTCCCTCGCTCGGCTCGGGACGCGGGAGAGGGGATGACGCGTTTACGTTTGGCGTGCGCGAGTACGGGCCAGGGTCGATTCCCGTCGGAATGACGCTCGTTTTTTTCCACACTCCCATTCTCTTCAATAATTTTTCCGGCTGCGGGAAAAATGTGACCAAACGTTCTGCGCAGAGCATCACTGCCCATCCAAACGTCCATGCTTCGATGACGGCCAATACTTTCGGCCACCATGCCCGTGGCCACCAGGTGATTCCCACAAGTGCATCGGTGAGCACCAGGATCTTGTGACCCGTGAGGCGCAGGGCAATCACGGAGAACGATGACCAGAACAGCAGCTTGTTGCAGACGATCAGGTCCGGCTTCTCTTCCCTGATCACCCGGCGGACATATCCCGTGAACCCGAAGGCGATACCGAAATTGAGCGGGTCAGGCAGAAACAAATCTTTCCGGTAGTGCACCGTCAGGGTCTCCGAGATTTTCTCCACCTTTGTCTCTTTTCCCATACAAACAGCAATCACCCGGTATCCCAGCCGCTGCCAGAGTTCGGCCAATTTGTAGGAACTCACCATCCAACGATGGGGTTCTTTCCAGTACGGAGAGATGAGGAGGATTGTTCTCATGAAAATGGGACAAAAGGGACAAAGGCCGAAAAGGCGACAAAAGAAAATCGATTATTGGCGATCGCCTTTATCACTTTTATCACCTTTATTTCCTTGTCCCAGCCCAGCTTCCCTCAACGCCATCTCCCGCAAGAGCTGCGTCTGTCTCCTCTCCAGTTCCTCCAGCCGGATGACCATGTAGAACACCATAAAGAAGAGGACGCCGAGCGCAGTGAAGGTGACGGCGTTCTCGCGACTTGCGATGCCGGTGATCGTCGAGAGGTACGTGAGAAAAGTCGGGAAGATCGCTACCGCACCGACGGATCCCCAGAAGAGTGTCCAGAAGCACGCCTCCCATACAGTCTTCTTCTGCCGCATCGCCAGATTCCACGCGTACACGATCGCCGTAAGAGCGATTAAAGGAGCGACGATCTGATAAGGGGTGAGACTCATTTTAATGAGAGGGTAGAGTAATAGAATAATAGACTATTAGAATATTAGGAACGTGAAAAATGAGGTATGCCCGCGAGAAACCCCTAATACTCTATTACTCTAATATTCTATTATTCTCCTTCACGTCTCGTATCACCTCAAAAACGATCGCAACAAGATCTTCAGTTGCCTGGGTGGCGTCGTGCCGCCGCAGATCGA
>CAYGNM010000068.1:0-6209 GCA_964351275.1 uncultured Candidatus Peribacteria bacterium
GTCTTGAGCAGCTGGGTGATGGTTCCCGGGCTCCGAGCCACTCCTTCCGATCGTGCTTTCTCCGCGAGAGCTGTGAGCAGCTGCTGCTGCCGGGCCGATCGCCCGAAGTCGCTCGTGGTATGGCGGCTCCGCGCGTACTTGAGTGCCGTCTCTCCATCCAGATGCTGCGGTCCCTTGCGGATTTCGAATGTCTCGAAGGTGTAATTGGGCCCCGGGTACTCGGCGTCCACAATGTCGTACGGGACCGTGATGTCCACACCTCCGAGCGCATTCACGCCTTCCACGAATGCGGTGAAGTCCACCTTCACTACATGGTGGATCGGAATCCCGAGCTTGTGGCCGATTTCGACAGCCAGTTCCTTCATTGCGAGAGGGGAAGCCTCGGCGCCGGTGATCTTTTCCTTGGCGCGGAGGTATCCTTTGTAATTCCGGTAGAGTTCATTGATGCGGCCCTTGCCCATGTTCTCCGTCGAGAGCATGTACAGATCACGCGGTAGCGAGAGCATCACCGCGCTCTTCGTCTTCCACGGGTCCAGGCTCACCACCATCATCGAATCCGTCAGATCGACGCCGTCGTGGTTCTTATCGCCTGCCCCGAGCAGCAGGATGTTCGTGAAGCCATTCTCATCCGCCGGCAGATCAGCTCCGGCAACCGAAAAGAATGTCTGGAGCGTCACAATGCGCATCTGCACGAGCGCCTTCACCGTTCCCGCGACGATCAGCACGCCCACCAGGATCGCCACCAGAATCACGGCGATGCGCTTCAGGATCCGGATACGCCGCGCTCGCCGTTCATCTTCCTCATGGCGGATTTTCCACTTCCCGTAGAGCCCGACGAACAGTTCACCGACCTTCATTGCGTACGGAGCGGCCGTAATCAGCAGGATTTTCCAGCGTGCAGGCGGCTTCTCTTGTTGGATTTTGCGCGTCGTAAAATTCATCCGGGATAGTCTAAAGGAAGAGATCGCCCAGCGCACGTCTTCGACGTGCGATTACACGATTTTTAACACCATCAGCAAAATAGGCTGATGGATCAAATAGATCAGCAGTGCATGCCGCCCTGGCCACGTTAACCAGCGCGCCCGTTCCCGGGCGTGGGGGAATGGATGCCATGAATATCGAACGTAGGCGTGATAACCGATTGCATAGCCGATCAACACAATCCCGAACCACGGGATCAATGGAAAATAATCGACGGAGAAGAAATCTGTTGGCGTGATCCCGATCGGTACCAGTGCAGGTCTTCGACCTGCGAGAGAAAAGAATCCAAGAATGCTCGTCTGCATACCAATGATTATGGAGCCAATTGCAACGTTCCATTCCCGGAATCGTGTGAAAAAGGGAAGGAGCAGAATGCTCACCCCAATCAAGTGGAGAATCCCAAACCGCACATAGGTTTCAGGATCAAACCAGTACGTTGCTGCACTGACGAGCATTCCACAGGCGATTACGCCGAGGCCACGTCGGAGGTATTTCCTGTATCGATGGGGGAATGACAGATCGGCGTGCGTGATACCATGGCGGTTCCATGAAATTGCGAAGCTCACACCGACGAGCAGCAGAAAGAGTGATGCCGTGCCGTGCTGAATGAGCGCCCATCCCCAGTATTCAAAAATCCCGAGATGCCATCCGTAGAACGACTCCAGATCGTAGGCGAAGTGGTAGACGATCATCATGATGATCGCGAACGTACGCAGCAGATCAAGCTCGACGTAGCGGTTGTTGGTCTTCCTCATAGAACCATCCTACGCTGACGAACCGCCATTTTCTTTGCTCCGTCCAAAGAAAATGGCGAAAAAGAAAGGACGCCCGCGCCAATGCCTCTCCACCGCTCTGTCATTCAAGACGAGCTGGATCTTTCCTTGGTATCCCAAGATCCCCTTCACCCCCCGTGGCGCGGGGGACGCCCCCATATTTGTGTGTATTGTTTGTTCATCTCAAGCAAAGAAAATGGCGGTCCACAGACAAAGAAAAACCCCCTTCCGGGGGCTCTCTTTTGAATGCTCGGTTGAGCAATCCTGTCATTCCGAGTAGCTTGCCCGAAGGCAAGCGTACCGAGGAACTACGCCATTCGGCTTCCGCGCTCGGCATCAAAACATGCCTTGCAGAGAACCGGACGTCCGCCTTCCTCGACTGCTCGAGGCTTGAACGGAACCTGGCACTGCGCGCCGCACTTGCCGCAAACGGCGTCGTGCATTTGGCGATCCTGCATGCGCTCGTTCTTGCGCGCTGCGCGGCAGTCCTTGCACCGCTGGGGTGCGGAGAGCTGCTTGCTCGCGTAGAATTCCTGTTCACCATCGGTGAACACGAACGATTGACCGCAGTCGCGGCAGGTGATCTGTTGATCAGCCATAAAATAAGAAAGAAGGAAGTAATTGCAGGCATCCCGCCTGCGAGGGCTGTTTTCCTTCTTTCTGTTTCTCGGGAACCGATCGACGAGACTGAAGGAATTGCTGCCGGAATTGTACAGTAAACGCTAGAGATGTCAACGAAGTGCCGGGGAATCAGAAACAGGCACTGGCAGCAAAAAGCGGCCCGGGGGCCGCTTTTCCATTGGTCAGGGTCCTTACTTTTTGGGAATTTTCTTACAATCCAGAGGGCAGGGATTTGGGTTCGCCTGTTTACAGGCTGCGACCTCCTTGGCGCATGTAGCGTAGCCGGAATTTTTCGGATCCACGCATGCCACCGGGGGCACGTCCCAGGCACACAGGCTTTCACCCGCTTCACACTTTCCATTGCCACATCTCAACCCAGACACGCTGCTTTTGGACGATGAAGTTTTGGTGGGTGGTTGTGTCACTTCTTTGCTGTATTGAACGCCAAGATACTGACAAATACTCTTCAGGACTTTTCCTGCTTTCTGGTCTTCTAGGCAGCGGATTTTGCAATCGCTTCCGGGACACTGCACGCCGCAGGTTTGATCGCCCACTTCAGTATTGCCATTGAAAGCCCTGTTCACAATATCCGCACAGGTGGCGGTACTGTATTTGCCACTCGTACTGACTGGGACAGCGCAAGTCCAGGAAGCATTGGCGCAGATTGGCAGCGCCCCATTCGAACACGGTGGACGAAGTGATTCTATGCAGCTGGCCTTGCAACCATTTTTCTTAATGATGCACGAGCCTACGCCATTCACCGGGCAGCACTTCTTTGCGGCGGGGAGGCAATATTGGCCGGTAGGACACAATGGGAGATTTGCGTCTCCGCCACCAGTCCCTGTCTGATTTGTACCCAAGCAGTCCACTGAGCACGTGTCCATATTTTCGCCACTATCCTTGTCGCAGATGCCATTGCCGCACGTCTTCTTACCCGACGATGACGATGAGCACGTGATAATTTTGCACGCGGGACATCCGTTCTCTGTCTCCCGGTAAGAAGTTGTACAGAGTCCGGCCTTGAGAGGGGGTTGGACAGGACACAGCGGGCAGATAGGCTTAGCAGTTCCGCCATTTCCACTATTGAAAAATTCGGGATCTTCAATCGGACAATCCTTGGGGCAGGTCTTTGCTGTTTCCGAAGCCTCGCACTTCCCATCGCCGCAGGTGGGCTTCGGTGGCGGAGTGATCACACACCGGGAGCACGTGCCTTCCAACTCGCCTTCCGCATCCTTCTTGCCGCACCCTCCTTTCGTTTCCAGCTTCTCGCTTGGCAACCATCCACACTCGCTAATGGGTTGTGGCACTTGTTTGCCGGTATTTTTGTCGTAGCGCACACTGCAATCGAATTTCTCGGGGCAGGTGGTGATATCGGTTGGGGGAGGGAGAGTGCATTTGGGTTTCCCGAACCCGAGAGCAATGCAGGAACCCCAACCATTCTTCGGGCAACAGGCCTTTCCTTCATTGGTGCAAATAGTGCCCTCGGGACATGTTGTGATATCGGTCGGCGGCGGAGGGGTCACGCACTGGTAGCAAACACCTTCTGGGGTTCCGTCTGCTCCGATTTTGCCGCATGTACTCCCATTCTTATATTCCGTAATCGTCGATCCCGGCATGGGGAAGCCACAACGGTCGCCAAGTTTATATTTCTGACCATCCTGTCCGTAACTGATGTCACAGGTGAATCCCTTTTCACAATTCTTTGTGTCCGTCGGGGGAGGGACATCCTTTGAGGACGACGATGACGATGCCTTTGTGCATTGAATCACTTCCCATTTGCATTCCGGCTTCTTCCCGATGCATTTGTTTGTGGGCCCACCAGTTCTGCCGTCAGTGCATTTATAATTGGGGGGCTGGATATACATGATTCGAGGTCCGCAGTCGTCTGCCCCACAGTCTGTATTGTCATCACCTCCTCCGGGAGAGCAGTCTCCCGGGCAGGAAAACCTGTCTTCTTTGTTGTCACATTTCTTGTTGCCGCAGGTGTTTTGGCTGCAGTCACTCGGGCATGTCGTTGCATTTTCCTGCGGAGTATTACATGTGCCGTTGCCGCAATCTTTGTTTCGCGGTTTGTCATCACCACCACCTGCAGTCCCTCCGCCTCCACCCGTCCCACCTCCAGTCTGGCAGTCCTGCGGGCAAGATAGTTCGCTCTCTCCGATGTCACACTGTCTATCGCCACATTTTGGAGCGACCGGCATTCCTCTGGGCGTAGCAGACGTTGATGTCCCGCATCCCATTATCTGCCATTCACATCTTCCATTCACAGAGAGGCATCCGCCCAGCTTGCCGGTGCCCGGACATTCGTTTTCGATCCTCCGGAGTGCTACGCCTCTGTCTCCGCATGCGCCTGCCGCAGCACATGCCAAACCACCACCACCACTTCCCCCTCTAGAGAAGGGAGGGGCTGCAGTGGAACTGGAGGTTCGTGAAACACTTAGCGGGGGCTGACTGAAGAGGAAGACCCGGGCAGGTGCAGTAGCGCTGGAGAGAGCGGCCTCCATAGAGGGGACCGGTGTCACCAGCGTGATCAGCAGACTGAGGGCAAATGCCGCGCTTATCATAGTGATAAGAGATTTTTGAGAGTCGTGTTTGTGTGACATACGCGTCTATTATAACACAATTATAATATTTGTTAAATACCGATTCCTCCTCATCCATATCAGGGAATCGGGCAATCTTTGGAGCAGGGATTCGGGTTTTCCCGCTGGCATTTTTGGACCTCACTATTGCAGGCGGCATAGTCAGGGTGATTCTTGTCCATGCAGGCGGGAGTATTGCCGCCGCAGTACATCTCGCCCTTTTCACATTTGCCGTTGCCGCAGAAGGACGCCCGTTCGCACTGGCGGACTTCCCATTTGCACGCATGAGATGGATTATTCCGGTTGCACTGACCGGTCGGTCCGCCGGTGGTGCCGTCGGTGCAGGGGTAATTCGGATTGGAAAAGTACTGCGGCATCGGGCCACAGTCGCTGACAGCACAGGTTGCCGTTCCATTCTTCACCCGATCGTTATACGCGTTGCGGCAATCCTTTTCCTCGTTCTTGAAGTTCTTTTCCAGATCGCGCACGACTGCTTTGTACTCCTTCTCGTTGGACGAGAGACTCGTGCGCAAATTCTTGTCGATGTCACGGATCGTATTGGCACGGTCTTTGTCGTTCTCGATGTTCCATGCGTCAAAGAGGCGCGTCCGATTTTCCAGATACGCGTTCAAACGGTTTTGGTGGTACCGGTCGGTATTCTCGATGATCCTGCTCTCACGGTTGTTCATCGCATCGCGGACACAGATGCGATACTCGAGATCGAAGCTCTTGGCGAACACTGCAAGCGGCAACAGGATCACCACAGCGACGATGGAGGAGAGGAGGGAACGGCGCATTAGCGGGAGAGGGGATTGAAAGGGAAAATACCATGCCGCAGAAGCATGAGCCATGAAAAAAGGGTGCAAATCTGCACCCTTTATCCTATCGCTAGCGCGGAACGCCTGCGCAGTTGACCTATTTCAATGTGACCTTCGCGCCGGCTGCTTCGAGCGTCTTCTTCATCTTGTCGGCATCTTCCTTGGGGACGTTCTCCTTCACCATCTTGGGTGCGCCGTCGACCATGGCCTTGGCATCACCAAGGGCGAGACCGGTGACTTCGCGCAGCGCCTTGATCACGGCGATCTTCTGGGCACCGGCTTCGGTCAGTTCGACGTTGTAGCTGCTCTTCTCTTCGGCAGCCGCGGCGGAGCCCGCAGGCGAAGCCGGGGCGACGGCGACGGGAGCGGCGGCACTGATGCCGTATTCCTTCTCCATATACTTGACCACGTTATTGAGACTGATGACATTGAGC
>CAYGNM010000069.1:0-6207 GCA_964351275.1 uncultured Candidatus Peribacteria bacterium
GTGAAATGGATCAAAATCATGCAGGGAAAGGTGCTGATGTTTGTCGCAGTGCAATTCCGGCGATCCGTTCAATTCTGAGCCAGCAATTCCGTTAATATGCCCACCCGCAAACGCTTCACCGAAGATGCCTATCGCAAGGAACCGTGGTTCCGGGCCCTCTGCCAAGCGTTGCTGACCTGCAAGAATGAGGAGGACATGGGGAGCTTTCTGCGAGACGTGGGGACGCTCAGTGAGCTCCAGGCCTGGGGCGAACGTTTGGAGGTCGCACGGCAGCTCAGCAAAGGCCTCAGTTACCGCGAAGTGGCGCGCATTACGGGTGCCAGCACCACGACCGTCACCCGTGTAGCCAAATTTATCGAAAACGGCCCCGGAGGCTATCGAAAGATCCTCCATGTGCATCGGCATCATCGGATGCTTTCGAGCTCGTCTGATACCAAAGAAACACCAACAGCGGCGCCGTCGGTGCTTCAGAAATACCTCGATAGGAAGTAAGGCTATCGAAGGACTTGCAGCGCAGTGCGGCGGAATCGCTGCTGTTCCGCCTGTTCGTGGATTTCCTGAAGCTTCATCCACTGAAAGAACCAAATTGCCGGTTTGACTGCGGCGGCGTTGCGTCTGAACGACCCACGCTGGAGCGACCTTTGCCAGCGACGGGGGGTGAGGAAGGTGGTGGTCATATGGGCATAAGACGGAGATGTCGTGCACTCATGACAAGAACGAGAGAGGAAGACGAGAAGATCGTGTTGAGCGAACGGGGAAGTTGAGGAACTGAAAGTGGAATTATCTCTTCAATCGTAGGTTCTAAGCATTCTATCTCCTCTGGGGTTTATCAAGATAACGCAACCAGCCCTCCGCCATTGCTGGGGCCAGAAATAGCTCAGTTGAGAGCGATCATTCTGGATTGTAGGGTGCGTAATCGTTTGCTACTTTTCATGCGACCCAAAGCTGCGGGCAAGTCGTGCCTGCATATATGCCAGCGGAAATCGACACATTACGTCAGTTTGACACAGTCGCAAAAAATTGACATTGTGAACATTCACACGTACCTTTCTCGCGCTTTACCGCGTTGGTCAAGTGGCTTGCTCTTGAGCAAGTCGTTAGTGCCTCTGATCTTTCACAGGTTCGCTATCCCAAAATTAAGGGAGCTAGAACCGCGAAAGGAGCTAATCATGTCCGAGGGCTATTTGAGAATCGCAAACGGAGCGATTCGCAAGGAGGAGGGTTTCACGATTCTCCAAGGATGGATCGATCCAGACACGCTGGATGCGTTGCTGATCGATGACTACCAACGGGACCTCTTGCCAATCTCCACCATCGACCAGATTCTGGAAGGATTCCGGAAGGAAGACGGATCGGTGCCCGCCATCGATCTCGGCATGCGGGGCTGTCAGTACCACTCTCGCGAAGGTGCCTTCATCCTTCGCGACCCCGTGTACATCGTCGATGGACTGCAACGCGTGACTGCCGCCAAAAAGCACAAGGCAGCAGGGGGCAAGGTCATCCTAAGCGCGGAAATTCGGTTCAACTCGACGAAAGAGCAGGAGATCGAACGGTTCCGCTTTCTGAATGGCAACAGGACCAAAGTCTCTCCCAACGTCCTGCTTCACAACGCCCAGTGGAAGCACCCGGGAATGAGCATGTTGTACTCCATGTGCAACGAGGACAGCCAATTCGCCCTCAAGAACCTTGTGTGCTGGAAGCAGAGACAGCTCCGTAACCACATCACCTACGCGATGGTGATGTGTCGGGCTCTTGGCCACTTGCACACGTTCCTCGTTTCCGGCTCAGGTTCTGTAGCTCGCGTTGACGATGTGATCAAGATGATCGACAAGCTCTTTGAGAAGGTGGGCGCAAGCCAGCTCCGAGATAATGCTCGCACCTTCTACGATCTGGTCGATCACTGCTGGGGACTTCGCAACATCACGTTCCGCGAAAAAGCCCCGCACATCCGCTATGCCTTTCAGTTCGCCCTCGCCCGCGTTTTCGACAACCACGAGGTCTTCTGGGAGGACAAGAAGCTCGTCATCCCGCGAGATTTGCGGTCCAAGCTCAAGCAGTTCAACGTCTATGACCCCTCTGTCAGCAGCCTCGCGGGCGGCAGTGGTCAAGCGGCCCGCTCTCTCTACGTGATGCTGGCCGAACACATCAACAAGGGAAAGCGAACCCGACGACTGACAGAACGACGGACAGTGATCACGCAGTTCGAGGAACCTATCGAGGAACCCGAAACGCCGAATGGCACTGATGATCAGCCCACCGTCACCTAACCAATCCGCTACCAGGCTTGCCTGGCGGCAACAATAACCCCTGTCATGGATGATGGGGGTTTGAGTTGCGTATAATGGTGATGAACACAAAGGAGAAAAACCATGACCTTCGATGACGTGCCGGAAAAAGTCGACTGGCAACCGCTTGCTGAAATGTGTGCCGAGGAGGCTTATACAAACCACATGTCGTCCCATTACTGCGTTTTCTGCATCGAAGACGATGAGGATACCGCATCATCTATGAGATTCATCAGCAGACGGTCACTGTGGTTATTCTGAGAGTTGGCCATCGGCAAGACGTCTACAATTGAGCCTCAGACCGAGGAGTGGAATCAGGATTTTGAATCTGGAACACAATTTTCCTCACTACAAATACCACCGTGGTAAAACACTGATACTGCCTATTTTTGAGCATCCTCTATGATCTTTCCATGAGCGACGTGACTCCCGATCCCGCCTTCATGCATCGCTGTCTCTCTCTCGCATCTCTTGGGCGGGGCCGGGTCGGCAATGGTGCTCTGGTCGGGGCAGTCTTGGTCCGTGATGACCGGATCATCGCCGAAGGATTCCATGCCACCTACGGTGGGCCGCACGCCGAGCGCGTACTCCTCGAGAGCTTCACCGGTGAGGTCCTTTCTGAGGACGTTCTGTACGTGAATTTGGAGCCGTGCTGTCACCAAGGAAAGACTCCGCCTTGTACAAATTTATTGATCGATAGGGGAGTGAAGACTGTCATCTTCGGCATGCTGGATCCTGACCCACGGGTTATGGGAAAAGGAGTCCGTCTTTTGGAGAAAAATGGTGTGAGAGTGATCGGTAATTTTGAGAGAGCACTGTGTGAAAAAATGAACAAAGGATTTATTCAGGTGCGAAGATTCGGTCGACCATACCTCACACTCAAGAAAGCAATCACACACGACGGCAAATTTGCCCATGATGATGGCTCAAAAATGAAGATCACATCACCGCAGCAGAACGCCTGGTCGCATCAGTTCCTCCGCGCAACGCATGATGCCATTCTTGTCGGTGTTGGGACGATTTTGACTGATAATCCTCAGTTGAATAGAAGATTAGATCAAAAGAAAGAAACTCCTCTTATAGAAGGGCTTAATAGAGATATAGAAAGTGAGAAAAATACCATTAATCCATATAGAATAGTGCTCGATCCTGAACTGCGCATTCCACTCAGCGCCACGGTCGTTTCGGACACGGAAGCTTCTAGAACTATCCTGTGTGTGACACCCGAAGGAATAGTGAATGCAGCTCACAAGATGTCTGCCCTGAGAGAGAGGGGAGTGATGATCTGTGGGGTGGCTCATGACGGTGATCATTTCGACTGGCAGCAGCTCTGGGATGTCCTGATTAAACCTCGATATGGATACCATGGCATCACGTCGATTCTCGTCGAAGGAGGGGCAAAGACCTGGGAGACTTTCAAGCAGGCAAATAGTATTGATGAAGAAGTAACCCTGACTTCCCAGATCAATTCAGCTCAATAGGTCGCGCAGCTCTTCCTCCTCATCTCTTTCCAAGCCATCCATCAAGATGCCACACTCTTCATCCACGATGACGGCAATGTTTTCCTCTTCTGTTTTCATGAAGAGCGTGATGGAACTTTCCCCGACAGAAAATGTGAGAATGCCCTCTGGGATCAGTGCGCGGAGGTATTTATTGATGATAATTGTTTGATGCACCAGTCGCGACCCAACGGCGTTCACTTCATCCGCTGCATTTGCTATTGATTCCGGATTCCTGATCGGGGCATTGGCATTATTCATAGGGAGGTCAGAACTTCGCAAGAATTCGCTGCCCCCACTTATACAATTTCGCGATGATCCGGTAGGAGAGCGGTAGAGAGCCGGTCTGCATGAACTGCTTCGTCACGAGGGCGAATTTCTGACCCTTCTTCATCATTGTCTCTTTGAGGCCGGCCCTTTGATCCAGGGCTAATCCGAATCGGCCCGGGCCTTTGGTACATTTGCCTTCAAAGTGGACGCCCGCCGGTGATGCGCCAAAGTACCGCATCGCTTCGGAGACGTGCATGGTGGTGAATCGCATCAAGCCCTTCCAGGCGACCTTTGGCGCGCCTCCAGTGAAGAGGAAGTAGCAGGGGACTCCTTTGAGCTGTCCCTTTGATCGCGTCTCGCCATCGAGAGCAAAGCAGCCGATGTGGTCCAGGAAATTCTTGAGATGCGCGGGGACCGAGAAGTTCCAGACGGGACTCGCGATCACAATGCCGTTGGCCGCCTGCATCAGGGTCCGCACGCGGTTAAATTCTGGTCCTTGGCGCATGCAGGCGTAGTCCGGGAGTTCAAAGTGCGCGAGAGGGACATCCTTCAATCGAATTTTCTCTGCATCGATACCCGGGATGGATTTCATTCCTTCTAGAAAGAGGTCGGCCAGATAGTCCGCGTTGCTGGGGGAGTTGGTACCCGCCACGAGTAGGAGAATTTTCATGGGAACAGTGTAGCGAAAATCTCGTCGGAATCCTCGGCATCCTCGGCTTCTTCGGCATCTTTTTCAATTATCCTTTGCTCCCCCCCGAACAGTATGTTGATCGTGCATTGACTGCCCCGCCGGGGATCAATATCTTGTGGCCTTGTTGTTCTCGGGTGCCTACCAGTTGTGTTTTGTGCCCCGCGGCTCGTCCCTCCCCATTTCCTGTTTCCCCCTCGTTTTTATGACTCCCTCGCCTTCTTCCGCTGCGCCCAAATCTTCCCCGCGAGGCCTCGGAGAGGAGGGGGTGATCCCGCGTCTGAAGAAGGGCGAGACGGTCGAGTCGTCCCACGGAAAAAAGGACGGGACCCGCCACAAGGCGCTCACGATTCCGCGCGTCTTTACGACCGTCGGTGCCGATCCGCTGGAGCATGTCACATACGAAAAGCGGACGAGTCGCATCGTGAACACCGATGGGTCCGTCGTGTTCGAGATGGAAGGTGCCGAGATCCCGGCGGGTTGGAGTCAGGTCGCTACTGATATCGTCGTCAGCAAGTACTTCCGCAAGGCCGGCGTGCCGCAGGTCGACGCGCAGGGGCAGGCCATCAAAAACGAGCAGGGTGAGGCGGTCACTGGGCCCGAGCGCACTGTCAAGCAGGTGGTGCGGCGACTGGCAGGTTGCTGGCGCTGGTGGGGTGAGCATCATGGGTACTTTGAGACCAAGCAGGATGCCCAGGCCTTCGAAGACGAACTCAGTCACATGCTGGTGCACCAGATGGCGGCACCCAATAGCCCGCAGTGGTTCAACACGGGTCTGCGGTACGCGTACGGCATCACGGGTCCCGCGCAGGGCCACTACTACTGCGAGCCGGAGACGGGCGAGGTCAAACGGAGCGTCGATGCTTACACGCACCCCCAGCCGCATGCGTGCTTTATCCAGTCGGTCGAAGATGACATGGTCAATGAGGGCGGCATTATGGATCTGTGGGTCCGCGAGGCGCGCCTGTTCAAGTTTGGTTCCGGCACGGGCACCAACTTCAGCAAACTCCGCGGGGCAGGGGAGCCGCTCAGTGGCGGTGGCAAGAGTTCTGGATTAATGAGCTTCCTGAAGATCGGCGACCGCGCTGCGGGTGCCATCAAATCCGGCGGCACCACGCGCAGGGCTGCCAAGATGGTCTGTCTCGACCTCGACCATCCGGACATCGAGGAGTTCATCAACTGGAAAGTAAAAGAGGAGAAGAAAGTCGCCGCGATGGCGGCCGCCGGCTACGAGACCGACTACAATGGCGAGGCGTACCTCACGGTCTCTGGCCAGAACTCCAATAATTCCATCCGCGTTCCGCATGCGTTCTTCGAGGCGCTGGAGAAGGATGCTGATTGGGGTCTCACGTGGCGCACGGAACTGAAGAACGCCGCCAAGGAAGGTCGCGCTCCTGTTCCCAAAAAGACCATCAAAGCCCGCGATCTCTGGGATCAGATCAGTTATGCCGCGTGGTCGTGTGCC
>CAYGNM010000070.1:0-3906 GCA_964351275.1 uncultured Candidatus Peribacteria bacterium
CCGCATGCTTGCCTTCAGTCCACCTTCTTCGACTTCGGTGAAGAGAATGTGAATGTCGGCGTTCGGGATCGTCGAAATCAGCTCGTCGAGAATGCCGTGCGTCTCCTTGGACGATGCTTCCATTTCCTGCAGATCCTCGCGACTGATGGTGGACCAGACGATTCCCGCGGTCGTATCCATCTGAATCCGGTTGAGCGCGCGGCCCCAGATCTTGAGTGTGGAGAGCGGCTTCGTCTTGTAAATGTGCTGGATGATCTCCTGCTGCCGCGCTCCTCTTTCCAAGAGCTCCGCAGCGATCTCCAGCGACCGCGGCGTGGTATTCGGGTTCTGGAAGCTGCGCGTATCGGTGATCAGTCCGGTCAAAAGCAACGTCGCGATATCGGGCGTGATCTTGCTCTGCCAATCCGGCACTTGCAGGAACCAACCGTAGAGGACTTCGGTTGCAGACGCAGCAGTGGGATCGATCAGATGCGTTTGTCCGTAGCGCGTGTTGCTGATGTGGTGATCGACATTCAGGATGGGAATCTGCGAGAAGAGATCGACGTGATCGGTGTAGAGCGTACTGAGGAGCGCGAGGTCGGCGGTATCCACCATCACAATCAGGTCGTAGTGCCGCTCCCCTTCTCCGAAGGTGATCTGGCGCGACGCGATCTTCCCCTTCTTGGGCACCACAATGATATTCACCTTCCGGTCTTCGACGGTGTAGCGGAGTTTGTCGACTTCTACGCCGTCATCGAGATTGATGGTGACCACGAAGTTCTGATCCTCCGCAATTTCGTTCTCCAGCTTCTCAAATCCCGGCAAAAACCGCAGCGACTCCGGCAACGTATCCGGACAGATCACCGTCACATCCTTCCCCAGGCTGGTGAACATCTGGTAGCACGCGAGCGCCGAGCTGAGACCATCGGGATCCACGTTGGCGTGTGGGATCACGAGCAGACGCTGATGCCTATTGATGGCATCCGTCGCGGCCGATAGTTCTTTGGGGCTGAGACTCACAATTGGGTGATAACAGAGTACTATAACATAATTTAATATTAAATGCAAGTACCCCCTAAAATAGAGGACATAGAAGCACAGGATGGGCTGGGTTCCAAGTTCTTTTTAGAAACAACGGACTTGCATGAGGTGTAACACCGGTGTTACACTATCGATACTATGCCGACCACGAAGAAACGCCTCTATCTCACGCTGCCAAAACCCGTAGCCGTGTATCTCCAGAAAATGTCTCTGCGGGATGAAGTGTCTGAATCACAGAAAGCCGTGCAGCTGATTGAAAAGGCGATGGAAATCGTCGAAGATGAGTACTTCGCCGCCATCGCGGACGAACGCAGGAAAAACAGCAAGGGATATATGTCATCAGAAGAATTCTGGAAAGGTCTTCTATGAATTACCGAGTAGAGTTCGGCAGGCGCATTGATCGTAAGCGATTGCTGAAAATCCCGAAGAATGACCGTGAGCGGATTTTCTTCATGATCGAGGAAAAATTGCGCACACATCCGGAGATCTATGGAAAACCGTTGCGTAATCCCCTCTTCCGATACTGGAGCCTGCGCATCGGCGAGTACCGTGTTATTTATTGGATGGAGAAAGATGTCGTCCACGTAGAACTCATCGGCCAGCGCTCAAAAATTTATTCAGAAGCGGAAGAGTGGCTGGCATAGCTTCTCTCGGCTCACAGAGGGCGCGCATCCGCGAGAATGTACGGCCGGAGCAAAGGTTTGATGCTGTTGGCAGAGATGATATCCACCTTCATCTTCAGCGCCTCCTCCAGATCAATTTTCAAACCCGAATGATCCAGCAATGACATTCTCTCCGGAGGATCAAACAGCAAATCCACATCACTCTTCGCTGTCTGCTCTCCCCGCGCAAACGATCCGAACACCCGCACATTCGTCGCCCCATACCGCTCCGCAATGCGCAGGATCACCGGACGCATCATCGCGAGCGTCGCGGGCTTCCTCTTTGCCGATGGTGCGCGCTTGGTCGGCATACGGGAAAAAAGTGATCGGAGTATACCACTCATGGATATGCGGGCATCCAGAACAACCCCCACCGGAGTGGGGGGAGTTGTTCCTCAGCAATATTTCGGCTGATATTTTGACTAGGAACTGGTTACGCGGAGACCAGCTTCTCAAATGCCTGGATGTCAACGAGACCTTTGGTGTGACAGCCAACTTCGAGGACCTTCTGCGCACTGCTGCGCGAGAGGGCCCAACGATATGTCTGACTGCCCCACCAGTAGGCGACGCTGTACATCTGACCTCCCGGGAACATACGCCAGAACTTCTTTTTCTCTCCGCAGTATTTGTGAACGATGTGACTGGACTGCAGGAGAGTGTTTTCGACGATGTCCGCGATGTGGAGGCGACGTTGCTCGTCAGGCATGTGGGCGAAGTCGATATTCCACCCGAGAGATGCCGTGAGACGAGCAATGTCCTGGAGTTGATCCAACACGAGGGTGATCGCGAAGTTGATCCCGCGAGCGCGGATGATCTCCTCCAACCCTCCGTAAAGGATCTCCCAGATGACCTGGGCCAAGCCTTCCTCGTTGACGCAACGAGGAGTCTGCATGGTGAGGCGTGCCGCCTCAGCCCCCAACTTGCCGTCGCGGCGCTGGAGGTCCATCAGACTTGCGTTGATAGTGTGGGTGGCCTCGTGGCCGCCGACGTAAATGATGTCGGCTTCGGTGCTCGGACGGCCGGCGTTCCATTCGATCCGCGATGCCAGAGCGGGAGTGCCGTCAGGGCGGTTGCCGCCGATGTAGGACGATCCCGCATCGAAGGCCATGTCGCCGAGAACTGCGAGCTTGCAGTTTGCCGGATTGAGCTGGCCAACGTAGTTGGCCAAACTCGGGATTTCGGCAGCCTTCGCTTTGAACTGGGCGAAAAGCTCTCCGATTCCCCGCGTAAGCAGCTGCATGATCTGATCGGCATCAGCAGCACCGTAGAGACGCTGCGACGCCTCCCAGTCGTGAACGCGCTGCTTGAGCGTCCACGGTGTGACGTCCTTGAAACCGGCGCGCAGAAGAAGACTTGTGAGCAGTTCTCTCCGCGCCAGGATTTCGCCGCGGAAGGTCTTGAGTGACGGGGGTGGGCTACCGGTGACGGCAGTCCAGAAATCCTTGAACATCGGGACTGGAAGACCTGTGATTTCGGCCAGCTCGGCCTGCAAGCGGATGTCCACCACTCCGATTTCTCGGAGGAGTACTCCCTTTCGGAGATCAGGGGCATCGGATGCAATCACAGCGCTGCGCATGCGTTCGCCAATGCAAGAGAGCTGATACTTGTCATTCAGCTCCTTCTTGCTCATTCCGCTCTGCTGGTCGACAAACATTGGTGGTAGCGGAGACTCGTGAAGTTCCGTATCACTGTCTGTCATACCATGATCGACGATTGATGGTGAGGCAGGATTGTCGCCTCCGAAACCGTCCACGAGGTACATAGAACCTCGTAGGTCCTTGTTGAATTCTTGACCAAGGGTCGCGCTCATCAGACACCATTCCTTTTCCCATTGGGAATTTGAGTGTGTGTATTCCTAGCACCAAAATCGGGAGACGCTCCCGAATCTTGGCTAAATCAGCCGTTGGACGATGAGCGACGAGCCCAAAGTCCGATGCCAAGGAACTTGACTATCCTACTGATTTCTGTCCAAATGTCAACATCTCTTCACACTCTGTTTTTCCTCATTCCTTAGCCAAAATATCGTACTTTTTGACCAGGGTTTTCGGGTGCCAGCGCTGCTTGGCCGTGCGGAGGCCCGGGATGTTCAAATCCTCTTCCAAATTCAAATCCGTGAAGTTCAGCGGCAGCGCCTTCGCGAGTTCGTGGACAGCGAGCGGATAGAGGCCGGCAATGCCATCACTCGCTTTTTCAAAGTACTCCACGAAAGTGAAATCATTCAGGC
>CAYGNM010000070.1:3916-6197 GCA_964351275.1 uncultured Candidatus Peribacteria bacterium
CGGATGCCGATGCCAAAGAGATGCAATGCTTCAAAATTGGTCAGCGCGGCGGCGAGCGCGGATTCTTCGTCCAAGAGAGAATTCACTCCTTCGCGCGGCTGCTCGGCTCCCCAGCGACGCAGAAGATCGAGGCAGTCGTTTTGGGACGCGGAGCTGAGAGGAACGATTTCGGGATTCAGCTTTCGTACACGGTTGATGAAGTTGCGCTTCTCCGCATAGTGCTTGCCTTCGAGAGTTTTGAGAGCAGCAACGTCGTACACGTAATCGAAATGCCCGGGCGTCTCGCGCACGGTGAAGTCCTGGAGCTGCGATGCAATATCTTCCGTCACATAGCAAAAGGAGAAGCCGTCGTTCGGGGAAAGCTTCTCGCGGATCAGACGGACGGGATCGGGACCGACGGGAGTGAACCACAAACGGTCGCCGTCGCGCTTCTGGAGGCTCACGAGCAGATGGCCGTCTAATTCGCCCCAGAGTTGCTTGCGACTCTCACCCCACAGAAAGCGCTCGGGAAAGGTCGCCTCGCAGATCGTCTGCGGATACGCGTGATAGTACTTTTCGAAAACGTCCCGGTCTGCGAGCGTCACGCCGCGCATGGACTGCGCCAGTTCAGCGGAATCCATGGAAGGAGGGCAATCGTTCACGGAGCAGTTTTTCGGCAAGTCCCGTCTCCTCGATAATGCGTTCGGGCGAGACAGTGAGCAGCCACGGATCGCGTTCGTACGATGCGTAGAGCACGGTGTACATTTCGGGCAGCATCGGATTCATCATCTCATCAAGCGTAACAGTCTTGGATCGTTCAACGTACTTACCGACGGTCGTATCCCAGTCGCCGATGGCCATGTCGATGCCGGTCGCGGGGAAGAGCTCGCCGTTGTCCGCCTTCTTGTACGAGAGAACCATGCCGTCGCCGCCGAGTTCTTTGGTCTGGATCGGCTCTAGCGCGTCCGCTTCGCGGTCTTCGCCAATATCGCGGAGAATCTTGCCCCACGCTTCCTTGGCAACGGTCAGATCGTGCACCTGGCAGAAACCTCCCAGACACTTCATACCGTAGTAGAGCGCGACCATCACGTAACAGAGCAGCATACTGGGGTAGAGCGTCTTGCGCCGCAAAGCTTCGGCGATGGCTTCAGGGGTGAATTCGACGCTGAGGTCGGGGCGCGTCTGTGATCGCAACCAGTTGCCCTCGAGCTCCAGACGGACACGATGACAGTGCTCGTCGATCGCCCAGAAGAGATAGGTGCCTGTTTTCTGCTCGAGTGAGAACGCACCGGGGATGTTATTAAAGTACTGCAGAGAGAGACGCCGATAATCGGCATCGAAGAGAAAGCGATTGATGAGCGTCCGCTGCCAGAGGTGACGGCGGAGCAGCAGTTCACTCACCAGCGTTTCGATTTCGAAGTAGATCAAATCGGGCATGCGCGTATCGCGGCGACTCCCCTCCTGCGATGAGGAATGAAAGAAGCTCGGCCAGAGACGGTAGTTGATCTTGGTAATCTGGGAATTGAGATCGGGTGCTCCGAGAATGTCGTCGGACGCAAAGAGCGAATCCAGAATCCCGCGGACGGCCTCGGCGCGCTCAGGCAAAAGCTCGCCCGAACTGACCTTCTTTTGCATGAATTCCCGCGCGCGAACCAAGTCTTCTTTGCCATACGCCCTGCTACTGTGCACGATGCTCATCTTCAGCTTATCGGGCAACAACGGCAAACGGATGAGGTTTCCCGAATGGCCGGTCCCGCCGTGAAAGAGAAGACCGCGGGGATAGCCGGAGGCGTTATTGAGAGAGACACTCGCGAAGGAGAGAACGATCAGCGAGAACACGTCGGGCTGCGGTTTCTCCAAGAACGGCAATGCCGAAATAATATTCGCATTCACCCAGAACGGATGATCGATCGTCGCATGGTGATCAGCGGTCGAGACGAGAGCAAATGACTTGAGCTGTCGCTTCACTTTCGCGGCAACGTCATCGCCCAAGCGCTGCCCAATCAGCTCGCTGAGCACGTCAATCAGCTCGGGCTTGTACGGATCGAGGACCGCCGCGCGGTTCACATCCATGAAGTCCTTGGCGTAGTTGAAGAGCAGATCGCCGCCGTGCCGGCGCATGATCTCGCCGAGAATAGGCCTGCGCTTCCAGATCTCGGCTCGCAGGGCCTGCAACGTGTCACCGATGAACGTTCCGGATGACGGGGGGTTCCCCATAGGTGAAGTCACAGACTACGCCGGAGCCGCCCGAAACTCAACGGATTTCATGCCATTCTTTTGGCGAACTCTCGCGGTTTATCTT
>CAYGNM010000071.1:0-6094 GCA_964351275.1 uncultured Candidatus Peribacteria bacterium
GCGGACGTCAAAACGATCACGCAGGATGCGGGCACGGCGCTCATGGGCATCGGCTACGGCACCGGCGACAGCCGCGCGTCCGAAGCGGCGCGCGCAGCGGTGGATAGTCCATTGCTCGAGACGAGCATCCACGGTGCGCAGGGCATCCTCTTCAACATCACGGGCGGCAATGATTTGAGCATGTTCGAAGTCGACGAAGCCGCGCGCATCATTACCGAGGCTGCGGCACCCGAGGCGAACATCATCTTTGGCGCGGTCATCGACGAAGCCCTGACCGGTCAGGTGAAGGTGACTGTCATCGCCACGGGATTCGACGATCACACCACCACCCCCGCACACCAGATGGGAACGCCCGCGCAGAGGATCCTCAAGAGCAACTTTGGCCGCACCATCCTGCCCTCCGCCGCCACATCCGAGAAGACCGAGCCGCGCCGGGAGCAGGCAGCCGATGCGACCGTCAAATCGACCGCGCTCGATCTGAATCTCGAGGAACTGGAAGTGCCGGCGTTTATGAGGAAACCGCTGAGCAAGTAGCACCCTTCGCTCACGCTCAGGGTGCAACATTAAACTTGAACGAAACCGAGGACCGGGGATCCTCGGTTTCATGAACACCCGTGTCTAGAAATGTGTAGATGACAGGTACTTTTCTTTTCCCTCATCCGGCGCGCGACGCGCCACCTTCTCCCGCAAACTGCCTCACTGCGGCTCGGCAGTGCGGGAGAAGGAACCGAGCGATGCAGAAATTTTTCTAAAGATGAGGTGCGGTCAGGAATGGCTTCCTGTCGACCCAAACCCTCCCCTCGTTTCCTTGCCATGCCCGTCGACTTCCTGCCAATCCGCCTTCTCCACTTTTACAAAGATTCCCTGCGCGATTCGTTCCCCCCGCTCCACGGTCACGGTTGCGTCGCTGATGTTCTGCACCTGCACGAGGATTTCATCCTTCTCTCCGTGGTAATCACAATCAATCACGCCGATGGAGTGCGGGCACACGAGCGCCTTCTTTCGCGGGAGGGATGAGCGGGGGATGATCAGGAGTGCGTAGCCCTCGGGAACCTTTACGACCACATTCCCCGGTACCAGTGCAATCTTTCCCGGTTCGATTACGGTCGTCTCGCGCGTGACCAGGTCGAAGCCGACGGCACCGGAGGATTCGTACTTGGGGAGGGGGAGCGACGCATCGATTCGTTGAATATGGACCTGCATGCGAGGCAGGATGCACGTTCAGGATCGTTCGCGCAATCAATGATGTCCGCCGCCGCCATGGGCATCTCCATGACCATCGATTTGACCATGACGCTGGGCTTCGATGATGGTGACAACGTCTTCCCGGGTGAATTGTCTGCTGTCGCTGCCTTCGTTGAAGAGCGGTGTCCTTGTGCTCTGGTTGTATTCCCGGAGGAATGTCTTGAAGGTTTTGAATGCCTCGGGGTCACTGAGGACTTCCTTGAGCCTCTGCGAGAACCTTCCCGTCGCATCGAAGACGGCATACTTCTTGTTTGGGTCGGCATTGCGCACCTGGAACGAATTGGGGTCTGTGATGGGGGCAAAATCACTGACCGAGATGGACATCGCCTCACCTTTTAGGTTTCGTGATGCAAGCTGTTCATCGCGCGGCAGATATCTGCCGAGATACCGGTCACTGAAGAGTGCGGAGAGGAACTGGTTCGCCCGCTTGCGGTATTCGCCAGTCATGCGCCCGTTGCCCGAAGGGCAGCCCGTTTCAAACTGATCCGCCGTGAGTGCCGGACGTGCAGTCGCGTCATCCTTATCGACACCATTGCGGGTGAGAATATTATCCATGAAAATGTAGCTCGTGATTGTCTGTGCAACGCCATTGGCGTCCTGCGCCGTGAAGCGATCCAAGCCCTGATCGTCGAGGTTTGCGAGTTCGCCGAAGGTCTTGAAGTACGTGTTGAAGCCGACGTAGGCGTTTTTCCATCCTTCGATCGTCACCTTCTGGCGCGAGCCGCTGATGACGTTCGCGAGGTTATTGATGGTGCCATAGTCCATCTGTGTGATCAGGAAGGGGATGTCTTCGTGATCGAGGCCTTCGGCAACGCGAGAAATGGCCTTACTAATACGGACGCGCGCCTCCTCGGACCGGGCCACCTTGTAATAAAGGAAGAGCGTCGTCTTGAAGCCGGGTGTGAATTTCTGATCGGCTTTGTCCTCCTGAATTTCCTTCGCGAACCGGTGAATTTCGTCCATCGAGTTGTTCTTCTGGTAGAAGAAGTCGATGAACGGAAATTTGTAGAGGATTTCGCCCTTTTCTCCAGCCATCGAACCCAAGCGCTCAATCCCGAGGATCCCCTTGTCGATGCCCTGGATCAGGTAGTAGAACTTGTCTTCCATGGTCATCTTCCCGTTGCGCATCGCGTACGTGAGCACCTCTTCGTACAGGTGCGGCTTCACGTCCTGCGAGGGGAGCGTGTGATTATCGATGGAATCCTGCTGGAGCTTCAGTTGTTTCTGTAGTTCGCCGCGCATGCCGCCGACGTTGCTGAGCTGGTCAGCAATATCGGTGAACCCGCTCTTGCCGCTCTTGATCTTTCCGTCATTTTCGGAGCGCCAGTGGAAGTAGAGTTCGCGGTCGTTGTAGATATCGGTAATCACCTTGCGGAACCAGGTGTCACGCAGGACGGAGTCCCGCGCGCAGGGCCCGATGGGCATCTCGTAGCGGCCCAGCTTGTTGAGTGTTTTCCAGACGCCCGTATCGTCCCAGTTCATTTCGCCACGGCTGCAGAGGAGGCTGATGATGCCGCGGACGGCATCTTTGTTCCTTGTTGTGTGCAGGTAGTGCAGAAGAGTGTGACTGTCTTCGTTCTCCATGCCTTCCTTCCATTTGTTCGCCGCCTCAACTTCGGTCTGGGAGTACCGGCGTTTGTTGTAGGCGTTCAGGCCTTTGTAGTATTTTTCAAGGAAGGGCACGCCCGCGGGTAAATTCTGCAGTGCTCCCGTAATCACTTCGCTTGTGTCTTTAATGTTCCGGTCCTGTGCGCGTTTATAGATGCTCTGGATGTCCTCCCACGTGTCCTTGCTGAATTTAATGAAGTCCGAGATGCTCCAGAGTTTCATGTTGTCAAAAAATCCTGCCGCATGTGTAGGCGCGCCCGTGGTGTCGCGAGCACCCGTATCCGCCGATTTCATCCAGCTATCCATTTTGTCGCAGTGCGCGCCGACTTTCCGCACCTTCTCGCGGAATCCATCGTCTTGCTCCGGCCGCCCATCCGGGTAATGGCCGCGCGCCACATGGTCGGTGAATGTGTGGTACAGATCATCGTAGTGGCTTTTGGCATCCTGCGCAGCTCTGAGTATAATTTCAGCGTGTTCCGGTGCTTCGTCTTTGTACGCTCTGTGGAAGCGCTGACCTTTTTCGTAGGTCGCTTTGATGGCTTCCAGTTCCTCGCGGGCATTGAATCCACCCACTGTCTGGCCGCCGCCTTCGGGAGAAGGAGGGGGGAGGCCGTGGTCTTCTGCATCATCGGTACCCTGCAGCTTGCGTTTGAATTTTTCCCGGTCGTCATCACCTCCGGTATCGACAACATCCGTTGACGGAGAATCAAGACTGTTGAATTCCGGAGCGGGAGGAAGTGGCTTTGAAAATGACTCATCTGTTTCGATGAGGACAAAAAGAGTCTTCTCCAGATCCGCGAAATTCTTCGCTTTCCGTGTGGTATTTTTTTCATTCTTCCATGTTGCGTAGCGCAGATAGAACTCTTCCATCATCTCTTCCCGGAGGATTTCCGGTTTCCCTGCAAATTGCTCTGCAATGTCCCGATACGGCTGGTTTCCATTGGCGATGGTGACCTTCTGAAGGCTGTCGAATGCCTGCTCGAATCGGAATTCGGTACCAGGAACCTCCCGATCCCGCATTTTTTCGTATGTTGCCGCAAGAATCATAGGAAAGAGTCGCGAGTCTGCATCCCGAGTCAGAATCCGCAGCATGGCATGGCCGCGTTCATGATCGACCCTGTGCCAGGCATTAGTCTTCTTCCATTCTTCGATTTCCTTTGAATCATCTTCTTTTGGCTCATATTTCCGGGAAATTCTGATTTTCCCGTCTTCGAAGTGCGCAAGCTCTCCTTCCTCGAGATCATCGGTGAACTCAACATTGCTGAACGGATCGTCCTGCGTCGGAAGTTTCTGAAGTTTCTTGAAGCTCGATTCCATTAATTCCACCTCGCGTCTGATGGTCATTGTTTCCCGCAGGGAATCATTCAGTACTTTGGAAGTCGGCACCTTCTTGTCCTCTGCCAGTGCCTTTTTGATGCTGCGGAGAGAAATTTCATGGTGCTTACCTTTTCCTTCGAGTTCGCCGGGAATACCCAGTGCTATGGTCGCATCGTGCGTGGCTGCTTTGATAAATGTTTTATCGTTTTTACCAAAGAGTATTTGCAGTCGCGTTGCCGTCTCTTCGGCAATCTGGGCAATGCCCGTGGGCGTTCGTTCGGTTTCAGGCACGCTATTGACCATGCTTGCGATTCTCTGTTCCTCTTCGTCTCTGATCCGTGCAAGACGGGGATATGCATAAAACAGAAGTTCCGTATCGATCATTTGTCTGTCCTGGCGACTGTAATCCGCCGGACTGACCGCTCCTCTTTCGACATCGTGGATGCGACCGAGACCGCGGAATTCCCGACGCTGTTCGGGCGTAGTATTCCGGTAATGCGAGAGAAGATCACCGAGTTTGATCAGTCCTTTGGTGCGTTCGTTCACTGGCAATTGACCACTCCCGCGCAGATCCCAGATCCGCTCCGCTGTTCTCGTGGCCCAACGTTCGGTTTCTTTCCGTTCAGCATCTTGTTCATTCTCGGGTTTCTCCAGTCTCTCGAAACGCGCAGCACGCAAATCGCTTAGCCTGTGCTCTGCGTAGGTCAGGAAGCCCGGTCTATCGTGGCGGACTTCCTCGTGTTTGCTAGAATCTGACTGATCTTCTTTTACGCGAAGGCACAACTCAGAAAAGTCGGTGTCTTTGGGAATTTTAGTCTCGATGTCTTGGAATGCATTCCAGAAGGGGTTGTTCGTTGCTTCTTCAAATGCTTTTGCATCGCCTCCGGAGCGTCGCGCTAATGCATCAGCGATATTGCCGAATGCAATGATCGCTTCTTCTGAGGGCCGCTCACTCGTTTTATGTTCGATAATATCGGCAACTTCTTTTACTGATCGTGTTTTCTCTCCCGTACCCAACTCCCGGCGGAGATAGGCATCGAGTGTTTTCTTGAGAGACGTGGAGAGTTTGAGCAGAAGTTCCGGAGCGTTGCGCTCAATCTGCTCCTGCGACAATGAGGAATTCTTTCCCTGGAGTTCCCGCTGCGCCCATCCGGCAATGGTCTTTTTGCGATGCAGGGCACTGTGGACGTCATTGAGAAAATTCCGGCGACGCTGTGCCATATCTTCGCGATTTTTGAAATCCACATCCAGCGGAGGTCGCGGCGGCTTGAGGAGCGCATTGGCTTTGTTCTGGGCGGCGACGTACTTTTCGAACGATCCGCTTTGCTCGGCATGCGGTATTGCCCAGTCGATTCCTTCATGTGCGTCAAAATCCGCCTGCATGAAGCTGATCAGGTGCGGATCGGCTTTCTCCACGCCCGTCAGGAAGGCCGTCGTCCGGAGGAGGTCCTTGGTATTTGCATCGAGTTGCGTGATGCAGCGGACAAGAATTTCAGGATTTTTGACGACATTCTCAATGTCCTCAGGATTGACCCTCTCCCCATCTTTCCAATCTTTGATTTTTTTCCAGGAATCCAATTGTTCCTGGGTCAGCAAAGAGTCATCGATGTTCGCTCCCAGCAGCGAGCGGAACAGCGGTTCGGAGTGCAGTAGTTCCGGTGGAATATCTACGCCTACGAGAGATTCAACCCGGTTCTTGGTTTGCGTTTTTGTAGCATCGAGTGCTCCTGTGGCGTCAGTCGTCTCCACTGTGTCTGTTTGTTCAGATTCTTCAAGCGATCCATCTGGCTTTCGCTGTCGAGGCTTGCCGGCGGGCAGCTGTAACCCCAGTTCCCGCCGCTCCCGGGTGGGAGAGTTTTGGGGGGCGAAGCGGCCGGAGAGGAACCGGTCCAACTGCATCAGAGTTTACAGAGGCGGATAATGG
>CAYGNM010000072.1:0-5269 GCA_964351275.1 uncultured Candidatus Peribacteria bacterium
GGTGCCAGCCGCGTTCGTGACCTGTTCACGAAAGCCAAGCGCAATTCGCCGTGCATCATCTTCATCGACGAAATCGACGCCGTCGGCCGCCAGCGCGGCGGCGCGGGTTTCGGCGGCGGCCATGATGAGCGCGAGCAGACGCTCAACCAGATTCTGACTGAAATGGACGGCTTCGAGCAGGGGACGAATGTCATCGTCATGGCGGCGACCAACCGTCCCGACGTCCTGGATATCGCGTTGCTGCGCCCCGGTCGCTTTGACCGCCGCATCTTCATCGACAAGCCCGATCTCAACGCGCGGCAGAAGATCCTGGAAGTCCATGCGCGCAACAAGAAAATCGTGAAGAGCATCAAGCTCAGTGACATTGCCAAGCAGACGGTCGGCCTCACTGGTGCGGATCTCGAGAACATCATGAACGAGGGTGCGATCTTCGCCGCGAAGCGCAAGCGACCGGCCGTCACCCAGCGCGATCTGGTCGATGCCGTCGAAAAGGTGACCATCGGCTCCGAGAAGAAGTCGCGCAAACTCACACAGCACGAAAAGGACATTACCGCCTACCACGAGCTCGGACACGCCATCGTCGGCCACCTCTGTACCCACTCCGATCCTCTGCACAAGATCAGCATCGTCTCGCGCGGGTCGGCGCTCGGCGTTACGTGGTTCCTGCCGAGGGAAGACCAGTACACGACCTCAAAGTCCAAGTTCATCGACGAAATCTGCGGCCTGCTCGGTGGTCGCGCGGCCGAGGAGATCATCTTCAACGAAATCACCACTGGCGCTTCCAATGATCTTGAACGCGCGTCTGCCATCGCGCGCAACATGGCGATGAAGTTCGGCATGGGCGATGACGGTCTTGGCCTTGTGGTCTATGGCGAAAAGCAGGGCTCGATGTTCATGGGTGTCGATCCGGGAATGTCGCGCAACTATTCCGATTCCCTGGCACAGAAGATCGATGAGTACGTCCGGCGCACCATCGCGGAGCAGTACGTGCGCGCGAAGGGTTACCTGATGAAGCACCGGCAGAAGCTCGATGAACTGGCGAAACTCTTGCTACAGAAGGAGACGCTCTCGGTTGAGGAATTCGTCGAAGTCTTCGACGGAGAGGCGGGGAAAGAGATTGAGAAGAAGAAGGCGTTGGAGTCGGGGGTGAAGTCGGAGCTGACGAAGGATGTTGTTGAAGATAAGCCTGACGAAGCAGAAGGGACGGATGAATGAATTTCCGCTATACTGACCTCCGATGCAGCCCCTCAGTCCTCTCGACGGCCGCTACGCAAAATCGGTTGATGCGTTGCGTCCGTTCTTCAGCGAAGAAGCGCTCATGCGGGCGCGGGTGGAGGTGGAGGTGCGGTACTTCATTGCGGTCTCTCAGCTCGACGGTGTGCGGGAGCTCAAACGTGTGTCACGCGCCCAGGAACGGGCGCTCTGCAATTTGTTCGAGACTTTCAACGATCGGGCGTATCAACGCATCAAAGAGATCGAGAAGGTGACGAAGCATGATGTGAAGGCTGTGGAGTACTACATCAAAGAAAAGGCCGCGCGAATCTCCGGTCTCAAGCAATCATTGGAATTCATTCACTTCGGCCTCACGAGTGAAGACGTGAATAATCTCGCGTACGGTCTGCTCATTCACGGTGCGCTGAAGCTCGTCGTTCTTCCGTCACTGCAATCCGTCCAGCGCGAACTCCTCTCACTCGTCGGCCGGACGAAGAACATCAAGATGTTGAGTTTGACGCACGGCCAACCTGCGACGCCGACGACGCTGGGGAAGGAAGTGATGGTCTTCGTGGCGCGGCTCGCGCATCAGATTGACCAGCTCAAGAGCAGCAAGCTCAACGGAAAACTCGGCGGCGCGGTGGGGAACTTCTCCGCACACCGCGCGGCGTATCCCGATGTCGACTGGGAAAAGTTCCGCGATAAGTTCGTGAAAAGTCTCGGGCTGCTCCCGCTCCAGTTCACCACGCAGATCAATCCGCATGATGATCTTGCCGAACTGAGTCATCTGCTCTCCCGCATCAACACCATTCTTTTGAGTCTGAGCCGCGACGCGTGGATGTACATTTCGCGTGGCGTCTTCCGGCAGAGAGTCATCAAGAACGAAGTCGGTTCCTCCGCGATGCCGCACAAGGTGAACCCCATCGACTTCGAGAACGCGGAAGGCAATCTTGGGCTCAGCACTGCGCTCTTCGGGCATTTCGCAGAGAAGCTTCCTGTCAGTCGGTTACAACGCGATCTGAGCGACTCGACCGTCCAACGGAACATCGGCGTCGCGTTTGGGTATCACCTCCTCGCCGTACAATCGCTCCTCAAAGGTCTCGGCAAGATCGACGTCGATCGCGCGGCGATTCAAAAAGAACTCGATGCCCATCCCGAAGTCGCCGCCGAGGCGATTCAGATGGTCCTGCGCAAGCACGGGGTCGCTGGCGCGTACGAGAAACTCAAAGCGCTCACGCGTGGCGAGAAAATCACCACGGAATCGCTTGAGGTCTTTATCGGGAATCTGGAGATTCCGAAGGGGGAGAGGAACAGGTTGTTGGGGATGCTTTAGTTTTCCTCCGTCAGACACACATTGTCATAGAGCATCGGCCGGGCGATGCGAACATTTTCACGATAGACATGCTCAATCAGACTTTCGCCATCCTTTTTTGCCAGCAGTGCTGCGCACATCGTCCGTACATCGGAGCCTTTCTTGAGCACCGGGAGTTCCTGGAGAACAAGATCATCCACCGCCAGCATCAGTTTGCCGTTGCGTTGTCGCAACCTGAACCACCGCGGATCGAAAAAGGGGCTCCGCAGAATCCGGGACTGTATTTGCATCAGACGGTCGTTCATGGCGAGGAAGACATGGAAGTGGCAGCTCGCGAACATCTCCACGAAATCTGCACTGTTTTTTGCGATCTCCTCGGCTTCATCCGGCGTCGGCAGTCGTCCGAATTGATTTTCGAATACGTGCGGGATCACTTCCAGGACGTCCCACATGAAGCGATTGGAATTCCCGGAAGCGACGATCGCATTGGCGAGGGGATTCATCGGCAAGCGCGTATGTACGTTGCATTCGGAAGTGTCTTTTTTGAATGCCTTTCGTTGAGAATTCTGCATCGCGGCCATTCCCGCAATGAACGTTCTGCTGATGGTGAAGGCGATTTTCTGGTGCGTCAGCGCACCGATGTTCTGCACGATCACGTATGAAGGAACACCTTTGAACATGCGTTGCAATTCCAGCGTTTCTTCGGGCGTCAGCCAGTCCGTGGCGATCACGCCGTATACCCCGGCTCTGATTGAGGTGAAAGATTCCCCTTCGGCGGGCAGTGACAGCCCGAAAGGCGGATGATTGCGCGAGTGACGGTCGAATTCCTCAAAAGCGCCTTCCAAGATACGGCGTTCTTCCGCCGCTTTCCTTTGTTTCGCATCAGGTTTTTTTCGGCCTTTTTTCTTTGATGGATCCTTTCCCAAAAGCAGAGCGAAATCCGCCATGGTGAAGCCCAGCTCCTTATGTAGATTGGTGAGCGATTGGTACGTGACGACCGCAGGGGGCTCATCGACTCCCTTCACATTTTTTAGATCAATGGGACTAACCATGAAGTATTTATAAATTAAATCAATTTTTTGTCAAATATTTGGGGCCAAGAGTGCTTCTTCCTCATAATCTCCTCTAGAATGACTTTCCTATGCCATCCTCTTCCTCACATTTACCATCAAAATACTTCCTCGTGCTTGTCGTATCACTCTTCCTCGGCGTGTGTTTTGACGTGCTGTTCTTCGGAGAGAGATGGCCGGGACTGGCGTTTCCGGTCTACGTTTTTCTGATTCTCGCGGGGGTCCTCGCAATGAGTGGTGCGTTCAAGAAGTCGGTGCCGTCATCAGCACTTCTGCTCATGGCTCCCGCGCTCTTCTTCAGCGGGATGCTCTTTGTGCGCGCGAGCATGCCGCTGGGGCTCCTCAATATCCTGACGACGATCGTGCTCCTTGCGCTCATCGTCCGGTCCTGCGGTCTTCCGCTGCGACGATTCACGTTCCTCGACTATCTCTTCAGCGTCATCATCCTGCCACTGAAAAGTGTGATCATCGGCATCCGTTCTCTCCTGCGATTTCCCTCCTTCTTCGGCTTCGGGAAGCGCGCATCCACGACACACCTGATTCGCGGCACCGTCATCACCCTACCGATCCTTTTCGTCTTCCTACTCCTTCTCTCCTCTGCTGATCCCGTTTTTCGGCACTACATTCTCGCCATCACCAATCTTTCCATCAGTCCCGATTTCCCTGCCCGGACGTTCCTCGTGCTGATGGCGTCCATCGGCTTTCTCGGCGCGTACAGCATCATCTTTTTTGAGGGACAGAAGACTCTCCCGCCGCTCCCATTCCGCAAAGAATTTGGGATCATTGAAGCATCGATGCTCCTGGGTGCGCTCGATCTTCTCTTCTTCGTGTTCCTGCTGGTGCAGGTGAACGTCCTCTTCGCCGGCGAGAGCGCTATCCGTGATCTTGGCTTCACGTACGCCGAGTACGCGCGACAGGGGTTCTTTCAGCTCCTCACGGTTTCCGCACTCTCCTTTCTTCTCACGCTCACCATCGAGCGCTGGATCGCCCGCCGGGAGGGCGGACACTTCCGGCGGTTCACGGCCCTCTCGACGGTGTTGATCGTGCAGGCGCTGATCCTTCTGGTCTCCGCATACTTGCGGTTGTCACTCTACGAACAGGCCTACGGCTTCACCATTCTGCGGCTCTTCAGCCACGCATTTATGATCTGGCTTGCCGTCCTGTTGCTCTGGCTACTCGTCTCTGTCTACCGGAAGATCCGCGAAGGAGATTTCCTGCTCGGTGTGCTCTCGACGGGACTTGTGACGCTTGGTGTTCTCAATGTGCTCAATCCCGATGCATATATCGTGCGCATGAACCTTCAACTCGCGGAACGCACCGGGAAGTTCGACACGGCATATCTGTGGGAACTGTCCGATGATGCGGTACCGGAGATCGCTCAGGTGCTCCGTTTCCCCGACCCCGTTGTGCAGAATGATGTCCGTGGTCTTTTGGGGAACCGGTACTGGCACACCATGGCCGTGCCCAACCAGCCGTGGCAGTCACTCACGCTCTCGCGCATCCGGGCGAAGGCATTTCTGGAGTCGTTGCCGACGGCGGATGTACCGAAGCAGTTGTGAGGAATCTCCTCCCTCTGTAGCCTCATTCCTGATGTCCGTTGCCGTCTTCCTCGCTTGGTTCGCCACCTACAAATACGCAGCCTTCTACGTCGGTGCGATTCTCGAAGGACCGGTGC
>CAYGNM010000072.1:5279-6057 GCA_964351275.1 uncultured Candidatus Peribacteria bacterium
GCTCATGGCCATGGCGGGATTCCTGGTGAAGCTCGGGTATGTGCAGGTCTGGCCCGTCTTCCTCGCGCTCGTGCTCGGCGATCTGACGGCGGACCTGGGCTGGTACGCGCTGGGTAGATCTTCCCAGCGGGCGCTGGTGAAACGCTTCGGCCGGTTCTTCGGTGTGGACGACAAACTTCTGGCCAAGGCGGAAAAACTGTTCCACACGCATCACGAAACCATTCTCTTCTTCTCGAAGATCACCATGGGCTTCGGTTTCGCGATCCCCATCCTGATGACCGCCGGCATGGTTCGCGTTCCGCTCAAGAAATTCATTCTGCTGAATTTGCTCGGGCAGGTCGTATGGACCGGCTTCCTGATGACCATCGGGTACTGCTTCGGCAATGTGTACCAGGCGCTCGATGAGGGGCTGCGGACTGTCTCCATCATCGCCTTCATCGTTCTCCTCCTGGGGTTGCTGTTCGGATTCCACCGCTACCTGAAGCAGAAGAACCTTCTCACTCCTCCATGATTTCCATCATTATTCCGACGCGAAACGAAGAGCGGTTCATCGGTGAGATGCTTCGGCGTCTCCAAGCCGGACTGCGGGTGACACCGCATGAGATCATCGTATCCGATGGTGCAAGCACCGATCGCACGGTTGAGATCGCGCGTGCGGCGGCCGATCAGGTGGTGCTGGAACCCGAGCCGAATAGACGAACGATCGGGCGCGGCCGGAATCTTGGCGCGGCTGCGGCAAAAGGGGACTTTGTCGTTTTCATGGATGCCGATACGTACC
>CAYGNM010000073.1:0-229 GCA_964351275.1 uncultured Candidatus Peribacteria bacterium
AGCGAAGGGGGACCGGGCTCCCACCTTCGCTCCTGCGGGAGCTACGGCGGGCAGGCGGGGACGGCGTGGAAGTAATTCCTCAGTACGTGATTCTCGTCGATGATCTTTCAACGACAGGAGCTACGCTCGAAGCATGTGCGGCAGCGCTGAAGCGAGCGGGCGTAAAAAAAGTGGAGGGACTCGTGTTGGCACTGGGGTAACGCATATTTTTCGGATACCGCTTCGAGCA
>CAYGNM010000073.1:239-6053 GCA_964351275.1 uncultured Candidatus Peribacteria bacterium
CAAGATTTGAGTTCATCGCATTGCGTAATTTTCCCATGCAGAAGGCAACACGAAGTGTGTGGAAAACTTTTTTCTTTTCCACAGCACGGCTACGATCGCGATCCTGTGACAGTGATTATCTCTGCACTGGCATTTCTTTTGCTTTTGAGTTTTCTCGTGCTCATCCACGAGGCCGGGCACTATTTTGCCGCGCGATGGTCGGGCGTTGTGGTCGAGGAATTCGGATTTGGGCTTCCGCCGCGGATGACCACACTGTTCCGCAGAGGCGGGACCCGCTTTTCGCTCAACTGGATTCCGTTCGGTGGCTTCGTCCGCCTGCAGGGAGAGAGTGCGGTGAATGAGCGCGACCGGCGGGCATCGGGGAGCTTTGCGCACGCCAGCATCCCTGCGCGTGTGGTGATCCTGGTCGCGGGCGTCTTTATGAACTTCGTCTTCGCGGTGCTGATTTTCACCATCGGCTTCTCTGTGTGGCAGTGGATTCCCACGTACCTCTCCGTCGAGCAGATGAAGGATGCGGGGCTTCGCGGTGAGATCACCCTCAGTCCCGGTGTGCACGTGGCGAACGCCGTGGCCGGCGGCACGGCAGCAGCAGCACGATTGCCCGTTCCCTTCACGCTCCTCGCCGTCGATGGCATTCCCGTCTACGTCCCCACCGATGTTGTGGATGCGCAGGCCGGCAAAACGAGTGTCACCTACACACTCAGGACCATCGCCGATCCCACCAAGCCGCAGGCGTTCCCGCCTGCGACAGTGACGATGAAGGTTCCCGTTCGCGATGGCAAAACCGGCATCGAAATCGAATTTGCGCCGACGGTCACCTCGCCCCGGCGGTCTCTTCCCCGTGCCGCTCTCCTTTCGCTGCGTGAAGTGAAAGTGACGACAGTCCAGACCGTTCTCGGCATTTCGCAGCTCTTCCGGTCGCTCGCATGGCACGGCACGGTGCCGGAAGGCATCACGGGAATTGTCGGTATCGCGAAGCTGACGCACTCCTCCGTCCAGGCCGGATGGATGGCGTATCTCCGTTTGATGGCGGTCTTGAGTCTGAGTCTCGCGATTCTGAACATCCTGCCGTTTCCGTCGCTCGATGGCGGCCGACTCCTCTTTGTTCTGATCGAAGGCATCGCACAGCGGCCGGCTCCGCGGCGGTTCGAACTGATTGTGAATACGGTGGGGTTTGTCATCCTGATTCTATTGATCGTTTTGGTGACGTTCAACGATATCTGGAAATTGTTTTAGTCGCCGCAACCACGGAGGATTGCGGCTAGTCGTTTGATCATCGCATTATGAACCCTGCTGCAACGCTTTCACCGGCTCCCGTGACCACTGCTGTCGACACGACGGATTTGTGGCTGGAGATCCTGCGCCGTGTGTCATCGAAACTGCCGCGTGCGCAGTTCATCACCTGGTTCAAGAATACCGCCGCCGTGGGACGCGAAGACGGAAATCTGGTGGTGGGATTGCCACTCCCGACGTACCTGACCTGGCACATGGAGCACTACCGCACCATGACGCTCGAGGCAGCCAAGGAAGTAGATCCCGCGATTCATCAGATCGTCTACAGCGTGGATCTGGGGCTCAAGGACAATCCTGAACGCACCGTCGATCTGCTTGAGCATTTTCCCGAGACGAAGCGCCGTAAACTTCCCGGTCGTCAGGAGGTAATGCTCGCGGAGGGGATCGTCAGTAAAATTCTCAATCCCTCGTACAACATCGACAACTTCATTGTCGGTTCCAGCAACCGCCTGGCGCATGCGGCGTGCATGGCGGTCGCGAGGGAGCCCGGCGGAAAATATAATCCGCTCTTCCTCTACGGCGGCGTCGGGCTTGGCAAAACCCACCTGCTGCAGGCGACTGGCAATGCGATCCTCAAGCACAGTCCGCGCGCGGCCGTGGTCTACACGACGAGCGAGGACTTCACGAATCAGGTGGTCGAAGCCATCCACCATCAGAAAATGGACCAGTTCAACCGGCGCTACCGCACGGTCGATGTGCTGATTATCGACGATATTCAGTTTCTCGCGAACAAAGATCGCACGCAGGAAATCTTCTTCCACACATTTAATACGCTCTACGAGGAGCGCAAACAGGTGATCATCTCCGCCGATCGCGCGCCCAAGGAATTGCAGCTCGAAGATCGTCTGATCTCGCGATTCGCCCGCGGCATGATCGCCGACGTCTCGCAGCCCGACTACGAAACGCGCCTGGCAATCCTCACCGAGAAAGCCGCGGAGTACGAGATCTTCCTCGATGCTCAGGTGCTGCAGTTCATCGCGCAGAACGTGACGCGAAACGTCCGTGAACTCGAGGGAATCCTGATGCAGGCGGTGGCCGTCTACGAGCTCGAGCAGCGGATGCCGACCGTGCGGTCAATTGGCGAGATTATGGCCAAGCTCAGTATGGATCCGCTCAAGGACGCGGAGCAGGTGGGGTTCCACGCGATGCCCAAGCGCAAGCCGACATTCCAGGAGATCATTGAGGCCGTGAGTCGCTACTACTCCGTCAGTATCCAGGATATGACCGGTGCCTCGCGTGTGCGCGAGATCCTCCACCCGCGCCAGGTCGCGATGCACTTGGGCAAGAAGCATCTGGGACTCGCGACGACCCGTTTGGGTGAACTCTTTGGTGGCCGCGATCACACCACGGTGATGAACGCGCTCGAGAAGATCGAGGAGAAAATGCTCAAGGATCATCAGCTCCTCAGAGAGATCCGGGCGATTGAGACGGAGCTCGGGCTTGTGTGAATCACGAAGCATGAATCATGAATTATGAATCCCGATCGGGAACCATGATTCATAATTCATGATTCATAATTCAGAGTGTCTGGTATCCTTTCGGCATGTCCGATCTCGTCGTCGACGACCTTTACCGGCTGCGCCACTCCCTCGCACACGTTCTCGCGCAGGCGGTGCTCAAGCTCTGGCCCGACGCGAAGATCACCATCGGGCCGCCGATTGAGTACGGGTGCTACTATGATTTCCTCTTTGCGAAGCCGATTTCGGAGGAGGACTTCCCCAAGATTGAGAAGGAGATGAAGAAGATCATTCATCAGGGACAGACGTTTCGGTGTGATGAACTGAAGACGGACAACGCGAAGAAATTCTGGAAAGATCGTCAGCAGAACTTCAAGGTTGAGCTGATTGAGGATCTGGAGAAGAACGACGGTGTGACGACGGTGACGCACTACGCCAACCTTGGACCGAAAGGGGAGGAAACGTTCGTCGATCTGTGTCGCGGCGGCCATGTGGAGAACTTCAAGCAGATTCCTGTCGACGCGTTTAAGATCATGACGCTCGCGGGTGCGTACTGGAGAGGGGATGAGAAGCGCGAACAGCTCACGCGGATTTACGTCGCTGCGTTCCCATCCAAGCAGGAACTCGATGCGTACATCGCGCTGATGGAGGAGGCCCGGCGCCGTGACCATCGCAAACTTGGAAAAGAACTTGATCTCTTCGTCTTCAGTGAACTCGTCGGCCCAGGTCTTCCCCTCTGGACACCGCGCGGCACGCTCCTACGCAATCAGTTGGATGGCTATGTGTGGGAACTTCGGAAAGCGAAGGGCTACCAACGCGTCACCATCCCGCATATCACCAAGAAGGAACTCTACGAGACGTCGGGCCACTGGCAGAAGTTCCAGAACGATCTGTTCCATGTCCGCACGCGCGAGGGCCACGACTTCTGCATGAAGCCGATGAACTGCCCGCATCATACGCAGATTTTCGCTTCAACCCAGCGCAGCTACCGCGATATGCCGCAGCGGTATGCGGAAACCACGACATGCTACCGCGATGAGCAGACAGGCGAGCTCCACGGACTCTCCCGCGTCCGCGCCTTTTCGCAGGATGATGCGCACGTCTTCTGTCGTCCGGTTCAGGCGAAGGACGAGATTCTGAAAATCTGGGAGATTGTCGATGCATTCTATGCGACCGTCGGGTTCGGGAAACTCCGCGTCCGACTCTCGCTCCATGATCCGACGGTGTTCGAAAAGTACCTCGGCACCCCGGAGATGTGGAAGAAAGCCGAGGCAGAACTGCGCGGCATCGCCGTCGATCGCAAGGCGGACTTTTTCGAATCTCCCGGCGAAGCAGCGTTCTACGGTCCCAAGGTCGACTTCATCGCGAAGGATTCCATCGGCCGCGACTGGCAAGTGGCAACCATCCAGCTCGATATCAACATGCCCGAACGCTTCGATCTCTTCTGTATCAACGAGAAAGGCGATCATGAGCGGATTGTGATGATCCACGCCGCGATTATGGGTTCGCTTGAACGTTTTCTCTCCATCTACATCGAGCACATGGCGGGCCTCTTTCCGCTCTGGCTTGCGCCCGTGCAGGTCGGGCTGATTCCCGTTGCAGGCGCTCATGAAGATTTTGCGAGAGCACTCGAATCATCATTGCAGGAGAAGGGGATTCGCACACAGTTCTTCGGTCACGAAGATTCACTCGGCAAGCGGATTCGCGAAGGCGAGACATGGAAGATTCCATACCTGCTCGTGATGGGGGATAAGGAGATCGATGCGAAGAGTGTGACGGTGCGGAATGTGAAGACGAAACGCCAATCGACAGTGTCTCTGGAGGAATTTGTGACGAAGACGGTGGATGATGTTCAGATGAGGAAGCTGCGTGCGTCGATTGGCGAAGAGTAATAGAATATTAGAATAATAGGAACTTTCGCGGAAGGTGACCGAAGGAACACTCGTCCGAAGATCCTATTACTCTATTATTCTAATAGTCTATTATTCTCACATGTTCCAAGCCTTCGAGCTCGGCCCTTTCCTTATCTGGACCCGCCTCCTCTTCGTCCTCGGCGGCGTCTGGCTGGCAACCGAGTTCTTCCTTCGGCTCGCCGAGAGCGCGAGTTTAAGTTTGCAGCACTTTCGCGATCACGGGTGGTGGTACGCCTGCGCCTTTCTTTTTGGCGGGCGGATCACGGCCATGATCGCCGCATACCGTGTGTATCTGCAGGATCCCGTGCGCAGCGTCTTTCTCCATGACGGGGATTTCAGCTTCCTCGGCGGTGCCATCGGTATTGGTATCGTTCTCTACTTTGCCACGCGCGGCCAACGGACGACGTTTCTGCAGTGGTTGGATGCGCTCCTGCCCGCGACGGCACTGGGGCTCGTTTTCTCGTGGTTTGGATCGTTTTTCGCCGGCGATGCGTACGGCGCGCCGACGGATGCATTCTGGGGCGTCATGTACGACACGCCGTCGGTCCGGTACACAATCCCACTCCATCCGGTGCAGCTCTACTACGCGTTTTTCTACTTTGTGCTGACGTTCCTGCTGCTCATCATCCGCAAGCGGTCCAAGCGCGTGGGAGCTGAAACGCTCTTCGGCATCGTGATCGCGAGTCTCGGGGCATTCGTGCTCGAGCAGTTCCGCGGCGATTTCAGTATTCCCGTCTTCGCCACGCTGCTCGACTTCGGTGTCCTTGCCTTCCTCTTTGCGAGTCTGGGCGTCTTTACGTTTATCGAGCACCGCATCAATGCAAAGGCGTCATTCGCGTACGAGCTCTGTCTCCTCGCGGGGACCGCGCTGTATGTTCTGGCACGGGCATGGCTCGATCTCGAAGCGTATGAATTGCGGGTGAGTCAGCTGCTCGCGGTGTTGGCACTCCTCGTCACCGTTGTCTATGTCGTCGTTGAGAGGAAACGACATCCGTATTTTTAAGATGTATCGTGAGCTCGTTTACTTGTTTATTCGTTTACTCGTTCCCGAAGAGTACGAGTAAACGAATAAACGAGCACGGTTCGAATCAGTCTTGCCGTAACGTTCCGGATGAACGATCATGCGTGCATGCAAATGTTCCTCTCATTGC
>CAYGNM010000074.1:0-5991 GCA_964351275.1 uncultured Candidatus Peribacteria bacterium
CGCTGATGGCGACCGCAAAGGAGCACGGTCTCGATTTTTCCATCGTCGATGCGACAGACCGGATCAATTCCCGTCAGCGTAAAAGATTCTTCGAGAAGATCCTCGCGTCATTGCCAAAAAAATCTACGGTTGCGATCTGGGGTCTTTCCTTCAAGCCGAAAACCGATGACATGCGCGAGGCGCCGAGTCTCGATCTGATCCCGATGCTCCTTGGTGCCGGTCATTCCGTCCGCGCGTTTGATCCTGAGGCGATGGAGAGAGCGAAAGCTCTTCTTCCGGAGGGCGTCACCTTCGCGTCCTCAGTGATGGATGCCGCACAAGGGGCAGACACAACAATTCTCCTCACCGAGTGGGACATCTTCCGCGGTGTCGATATGGGCGAACTCCAAAAGACCATGAAGGGCAAAGATTTGTGGGATGGGAGGAATGCGTATGAGCCGACGGAGGTACGGGAGGCGGGGCTTGCCTACCATGGAATCGGGATTGCATGAGCCCCGGACAACTTTTCCATTGAGGAATGAGCGACCCCGTTCATTTTTACACCATTTCTTTCGACAGGTAGTGTGGCTGATTTCTCGGTGACGGGGGGAGTGTGCATGTACACGTTGATGGGCAGAATCTTTTGAGCGATCCGCTTCTGCACGTTCTCTATCAATTTCCAGTCACTTTCTTTCCTATAGGGATTAACGTCTGCGACAAACATCAACTCACCCAGCTCCCTGGGCTTCAGCCCGAGTCTGAGCAATTGTTCATAGAGGTCCGCGCGAGCTTCCGCGATCATGCCTTTGGGATTCTCGGCAGTCCGCAGACTCCGGGCGGCGTTGTCCACACAGAAGACATATTCGCGTTTTTCAGTGATTGATGATTCGGGTTCTCCCATATATGAAGAAAAATCTCAGTTCATTTCAGTCATTCGCCGATTCCTGTCTGCGAACCAATCCGCATTGCCGTCTTCCAATCCGCCTTTCTCAATTTCCAACATCTTGATGAATTTCCGATCGTCAGGGGTAAGTTCTGCAGATGTTTCTTCGCACAATCGTTCCGCTATCGCGACAGAGATTCCGTTACTAGCAGTTCTCAGAAGTACTGAGTCGGTCTGCGCATTGGAACTGTCGTTCCTGGACTGCGGATTTCCCATAACTTCATTCATGACTTTCGATAGGAAGAAGAAGCGCATTGTGTCAAAGTCAGCCCTGCGCGCAAGCAGAATCCCCAGACCAGGTGCTTTTGGCCTTCCTATAGGGTAAACTTGACCTCGTATGAAAGTCTTCCTCACGGGTTGTGCCGGCTTTATCGGCTTCCATGTCGCTCAGGAACTCCTCAAACGGGGGGACGAAGTGGTGGGGCTGGATATCGTTTCACCGTACTACGATCCAACACTCAAGGAGGCGCGTTTGAAATTGCTCGAAGGAAAGAAAGGTTTCACCTTCGTGCGCGGGAACATCCTCGACCGTGCGACGGTCCGCAAATGCATGACGGGCTGTGATCGCGTCTGCCATCTCGCCGCGCTCGCGGGTGTTCGCTATTCGTTCGAGCATCCCGAGGAATACATCGCCACCAACATCAACGGCTTCTTCGAGATGATCGACGAGGCGCGGATGCAGAAGATCGGCGGCTTCGTGTATGCATCCAGTTCGTCCGTTTACGGTGGCAACACCAGCCATCCCGCCAAAGAGACCGACCGGGTCGATAACCAGGTGTCGCTCTACGGGATGACGAAGAAGGATAACGAGCTGATGGCGCACGTGTTCCATTCGCTCTACGGCATCCACGTCACGGGCCTTCGGTTCTTCACGGTCTACGGCCCGTACGGCCGCCCCGATATGGCGCTGTTTCTCTTCACCGATGCGATTTTGCACGACCGGCCGCTCCAGATTTTCGGCGAAGGCAAAATGCAGCGCGACTTCACCTATGTCGATGACATTGCCGCAGGCATCATCGCGTCGATCGACAAGAATTATCCCGAGGAGATCTTCAACCTCGGATGCGGGCGCAAAGAGGAGCTGATGGAGTACGTCGCGACGGTCGAGAAAGCGTGCGGCAAAGAGGGCAAGAAGAACTTCCTCCCGATGCAGCCGGGTGACGTGCGCGCCACATCGGCCGATATCTCGCACGCGCAGGAAAAACTCGGCTTCCATCCAAAGACGACGATTCGGGAGGGAGTGCCGAGATTTGTTGAGTGGTACAGGAAGTACTACGGTATCTGAGTCATGAAACCTATAGGCATTTCTCTGGCTCCCCCGGATGAGATTTTTACGAAGGTTCCGTGCGATTACTGCTCCAACAATGACAGATTTTGGGATCAGATTGCCGAGCACGTTCTCTGTCCTACGTGCATCGAAGATGTCGTCACTGGAGATTCGGATCGCCCTATCCGTGCAAGAGCAATGCGTGTTCGTTGTGCAATTTGTCATCATCTTGGCAGCGTTCCTTTCGTGACCTTTCCGCTTCATGCGAAAAAACCGGTGAAAATCGAACTCTGTGCTGAACATATCCGCGCTCTCTGCGCTCGACGCTTGAACCCGCATTCCTTTGGATATTTGCAAAAAGGACTCTCCAGTGTGGGCCTCACGCCTGAGGATATTTTTCTCCTCCACTCCGCATTTTATGACAAGAAAGGCAATGCCTTACAGCCTGCCGATGAAGCCTGATCGTCATCTGCGAACCCACGTCTCAACCGGCACATCGTGCAGCCGTTTCCACTCGCTTGTATCGAACATCGGCTCGCAGGCATTGAGGCAGACGATCGCCACCGCGTCCTTCACGAATTCCGGTCTGTAGCGCCGGATTTCTGTTCGTGATTCGTATTGCCATTCGTGTCCGAACGTTCCGGAGATCAGAATGGACCCGGTAGCCGCACCCGCGAAGTCCGCACCCGGGAACGGGTGCTCTGATTGTATTGCTTGGATGACTTCCCGTGCCGGTCCAGGAAACCGTGCTGGCTGCACAAACCACGTAATGATGGCGACAGAGAAAATCAGGCACCCGAGGAGCGGAAAAGCGTGCGGGTGCCGTTTCTGATGGAAAACCGTCCAGAGCCCGGCGACGAAGAACGGTGTGAAGAGAATTGCGTAGTACGTCGGCGTGATGGAGAAGAAGACGAAGGCGGAGACAAGGAGCGCGGAGAGGACGAGCGGCCAATCACGCTTGTTGATGCTGGTGATAATCCCCCATGTGCCGACGACGCTCGCGATGCCCGATCCACCGATCAGCCATAACCGTGTGAATCCCGCAATCTGCGTCGAGATTCCCGTGCCCACTCCCTCATTTCGATGCACCAGCATGATTGCGAGCGCGAGAGGGTTGGTCAGTGTGTAGAGCACAAGCAGCGCAACGGGTCCCAGGATGTACACGACCATTTCCTTTCGTGAGCAGCCCGATCGGCGCAGGACGTCCCACGCGAGAGGAAGGAGCAGGATGCCTGGGTATGAGGTGAACAATGTGATCATCCACATTCCTGCGATCAATGCGGATCGCCTGTCTGTGATGTCTGGCCGTGTCCTCAACCACAGAAACACCAGCGTCTCCACCGCCATGATCGGTGCCATGGTGATCGTACCCGCCTGGGTCAGCACGGCGGCGGAAAGCAGCCAAGCAGCACAGACGAGAATCCGATCCTCCAGGTGGAAAGTTCTCGTCATATCCCACACGAGCCAGACGGCCTGCACGACGATGGTCGCAAGCAGGAAGCGCCAGAAGAGTTCCTGAAAAGGCAGTGATTCTGTTAGTGAGAAGATCCATCGCATCAGCGGCGGATGCGGGTAGGGGATGTTCAGGAGGTACTTGGCTTCATCCGTCCGAACACCGCCGAGCATCTGCCAGTTGGCCAGCGCAATCGCGAGGATTTGGAGACCAGTCCCGATGATCGCGTTCTTCAGTCGCATGAGTGGAGTGAGGAGTCAGAGAGAGTGATCCGGACGCAGGTTTTTGGATCGGTGCCACGCAGATGCTGCCGATGGGTCAGGCGGATCTTGTCTGCGGTCACACTCGTCACCAGCATGTCGGAGAGTAGCCAGCCTTCGCGCTCAGCGACGGTCGTCATCGCGGTCTTCACGGCGTTACGAGTCTGTGCGTTTGTGTAGAGAGGGAGGAGGTTCCAGATTTGATAGACGAAGATTGTTCCCAAAATCATCATGACGATGAATGCGAATAGTAGGGGCGTCGCACGGTGACGCCCGATTGGTGATTTTTGATGAGACGATCCGATCATAAAGGGTGGTAGGGGCGTCCCGATGGGACGCCCGGTATCCGTCAGGATTACGCATTCCACGTAAACAATTTCCCAATCGTATAATTCCAGATCATTCCGATAAACGCGCCGATCGCCAGGCTTCCGACGGTCGTCATTTCTCCTTGGTAGAGGAACGCCGTCACGGCCACATTGGCGAGCGCGCCGAAGGCACAGACGATGTTGTATTTGATGAATCCCGTCACAGCTTTCCAGCCGTGGAGCTTGGCGTACGAGAACGTCCACGCGTTGTTTAGGAAGAAGTTGAAGAGAATGGCGGCCTCGATGCCCGTGAGGAGGGGTAGTGGAGAGAGACCGTATTGCGGCGATTCGCCGAGCAGGAGCAAGGCGATGAAGTAGGCAGACAAATTGACCGCGACACCGAGCACGCCGACTGCGCAGTATTTGACGAGCGTCAGCGGCACAAAGCGGCCGACAGTCGCGTCGTAAAGGAATTCCAGATACTGGAGCCGCACCTTCGTCGAGAATTTGCTCACGCCACGGATCCGCTCGGCAAACGAGTACGGCAACTCCTTTACATTGGTATCCGTGGGGACGTGGACGAGCAGGTCGAGGAGGATTTTGAATCCTTTCGGGTTCAGCCGTGGCAGGACTTCCTCAAATGTTTCCCGGCTGATCGCGAAGAAGCCGCTCATTGGATCGGTTACCTTCACTTTGCAGAGCCAGATGGCGAGTGAGCCGCCAAGTCTGCTCGCGAATGCCCGGAAGCCCTGCCAGTTCCCCACGCTCCCTCCTTCCATGTAGCGCGAGCCCATCGCGATACCGTGATTTTCCTGTGCGGCCGCGGCGAGCTTCGGAAGCAGAGACTTGTCATGCTGGCCATCGGCGTCCATGACCACGAAGACATCGCCCTTCGCTGCAAGAAATCCTTCGATCACCGCCGACGAAAGTCCACGACGTCCCACACGCCGAATCACATGGACATGCGGGTGCTTTCTCGCGAGCTCTCTCGCGACTTCCCACGTCCGGTCCGGCGAATCGTCATCCACCACGATGATCTCATGATCGATGCCGCTGAGCGTCTCCTCGATGCTCGGGATCAGGAACGGGAGACTTTCGCGTTCTTTATAGGTGGGCAGTATTAAGGAGAGCATATGGGCGGGAATGTGCAATATGGTATGTGGAATATGGAATACGCGCCATTCCACATTCAACATTCAACATTCCATATTCCTCCGAATATTCTGCTAACCTGCCTGTGATGAAAATTTTGGTAACAGGTTCGTCCGGCACCATCGGCACCCGCCTCTGCGAAACCCTCATGCAGCGGTCATATGACGTTGTCGGCGTCGATTGGGTGCGCAACAAGTGGCAGCCCGCGGTGGATGCCATCACCACACTCACGGATCTGCGCGACTGGGATGCGGTCAGCAAAATGGATTTTCCCGGCGTCGATATCCTCGTCCATCTGGCGGCCAACGCGCGCGTCTACGATCTCGTCGAAGATCCGCGCCGGGCGCTCGATAACATGACGACGACGTTCAACGTCCTCGAGTTCGCGCGGCAAAAGGGGATCAAGAAAGTGCTCTTTGCGTCGTCACGAGAATGTTACGGGAATCTTCCAGCGCGTCGCTTTAAAGAAGAACTCGCGCGGATCGAGAACTGCGAGAGTCCGTACACCGCCAGCAAGATCGCTGGCGAGGCGCTCTTCGAGTCGTACACACGCTGCTACGGGATCGATCATATTATCCTGCGCTTCAGCAACGTGTACGGCATGTACGACGAGAGCAACCGCGTGGTGC
>CAYGNM010000075.1:0-5914 GCA_964351275.1 uncultured Candidatus Peribacteria bacterium
GGTTTCCCAGACCCAGCTTTTCCACCGGAACATCCAGACGGATCGATTTTGACTTCATGGCTTTCAGTAGCACTCCAGCAGAATCCATTCCCGCGATATCAATGCCGCAACGATCAATAATTGCCTGGCGGATACTCACACGCGGCCAGGGTGGCTTGAAATCTACCTCAATGAGCTTCCCGTCACGGTCGTGAATCTTCATCTTCGTTGTTCCCAGCATATCCTTAAGGATCGTACTGAGCATTTTTTCCGTGAACTCCATGTTTTTCTTGTAATCCCAAAGTGCAGCGTAATGCTCCACCATCGTGAAATCCTGGAGGTGACTGGGATCCAAACCTTCGTTGCGGAAGATCCGTCCAACTTCAAATACCCGGTCATACCCACCGACGAGGCATTCTTTCAGAAACGTTTCCGTCGCGATCCTCATGTAAACGTCCATGTCGTAGGCCGCATGATGCGTCTTGAACGGCGTCGCCAGTGCTCCGGATGCCGCGTTCACCAGGACCGGTGTTTCCATTTCCAGAAAATCATGGTTCCAGTAGAACTCGCGCAGTTTGCGGACGAAGAGACTGCGGAACTGGAATCGTTCAAAGGTCTCGCGATTGCTGATCGTATCCAGATATCGTTGTCGCCATGCGGTTTCCTGATCGGCAATGCCGTGCCATTTTTCCGGCGGCTGGCGCAGGGCCTTGCTCAGCATCATCCATGTTTTCACGGAAATCGTCGGTTCGCCTTTTTGCGTGGTGAACCGTTCGCCGCTGATGCCTATAAAATCGCCGAGATCGACTAATTGGAGCATTTCTTTGTATTTCTCTTTCCCCATATCTTCTTCCTTCACGGCGATCTGGAGTCGGCCCGTGTGGTCTTGGAGAGTCGCAAATGTCATTTTGCCCATATCGCGGAGCAGCACAATTCGTCCGGCAATGGAGGTTGTCGTCCCGTCTTTCAATGCTTTTGCCGTATCAAGTGTATGCGTCCGTTCGAAGGAAGAGGCATATGGTTGCCCACCGTCGGCGCGGATTTTCTGTGCTTTCTGAAGGCGGAATGAATCCATCGAGACACAGAATAGCGAATGCTTTGCGGAAAATACATTTTGAAGTGCAATCAGACCATCAGTGATATTGACAGTGATACACTCGCGTCACTTTTCCACACTTCCCCTATGGAGCCTGCGCTCTACCTGACAAAAGCAGAAATTCAGCTTTTCAAGAAATTGCCTGCAAAAGTTCGTGCGGAGTGGGAGAAGTGTATTGAGGAGGAAAAGTATCATGCGTTTGAATCTCCGGAGGAGATTCTCCGTCGATTGAGCGTCGTTGATTACGCTGAAGTGAAGGGCATGGAAAAATTCCTCAAGAGTGCGGACAAACATCTTGAGGGAGGTGGTGACATCGCCTCACTTCCCTTTGATCAAATTCCGGATGACGCTCTCCCCCGCATGCTCCATGCGATCGGCGCCTCCGGCATGACAGCCATGATTGGCATGGGATTGCAGTCCAAAGAGGTCAATGACGACGATCTGCATGGCATCGCCACGATGTCGGCCATGCGACGAGTCGTTCTGATGGCGAATTCGGTGATGCTTACGAAATAATTTTCCTCACTCCTTCCTCTTTTACTATGGCCAACATTGAAGTTCTCGAACGACACCTCGCAGAAACAACCGCAGGACAGCAACTTCTAAAGAGTTCTGCGTACATCGAAGCGCGCAACAGAGCGAGCGAAGTCGGTTGGCTGCGCAACTGGGTCTTCAATCTGCGGAATATGGGTATCGCCACTCTCGTTGGCATCGCCGGGGTCGTGGTGCCGGGCATTCTGCAAAGGTACGGGTACACGAACAATGCGTACGGCCGCTGGGCATCGGGAGCGATGGATCTAACGCAGGAGGCCGTGGTCAATGCCGCAAATAGCGGTTACAACTCCGTGATGAATCCGGGAATAACGTGGAGACAGAGAGCTTTGAATGCTTGGAATGCCATTCGCGGTGTCGCTGTCGATGCGCCAATGCAGCGTGGGCACGAAATTGATGCCCGAAACATGGCTGGCCAACTGCCCGCTGCTGCGACGCTCTTCAATAATGCCGATCCCGGGGCGAATGCCATCATGAATGCCATCAACTTCGGTCTGCAGAACAATCGAGGAGGTACCCCCTCCGTTCGGGCACCCTATCGGCCGACTTTATAGGTCTGAAAATGCGGGTGATGACCATTTGACAGGACTTCTTGCCATACCTAAACTCTCCGCACTTTCCCTCGTGGGAAACCGTCTTGAGTTCGAGCTTGGAGTGCTTGCCACTATCCAGGCCAGAAGAACCTCCGAGACGTTTGCACTGTTTTTCTTCTCGTTACTCCCTCTTCCCAGCCTTCTCCCTACAGGAGAAGGGGGACGGCTACCTGCGTTCTAAGAGCCTTAATTCTTCCCTTCGAGCATCAATGTCCGGATTAATCGCCAAGAAGTTGGGAATGTCCCGCGTCTTCCAGGAGACGGGCGAAGCTGTGGCTGTGACGTTCCTCCAGGTGGAGCCGAATATTGTGGTGCGGACGAAGACGAAGGATAAGGATGGCTACGATGCCGTTGTTCTGGGCGTAGGTGCCAAACCGTGGAAGAGCCGCAAGGGAAAGGACAATGTCCGCTACGCAGCCCAGAAGGAGTGGAAGGTCGATTCTTTTGAAGGAATGGAGCCGGGCAAAAAGCTGACGGTCGATATGTTTACCACCGAGAGTCTCGTCTGCATTCAGAGCGTCTCGAAAGGAAAGGGGTTCCAGGGCGTCATGCGCCGCTGGCACTTCGGCGGAGGTCCGGGCAGTCACGGGTCGCACTTCAAGCGTGAGCCGGGATCTGTGGGTATGCGCACGCAGCCAGGTCGTATCCTCCCGGGTCATCACATGGCCGGTCACATGGGCAGCGACAGTGTCACGCTCCATCGCCGTCCGGTCGTCACTGTGGATGCGGAGAAGGGGATTGTGGGGGTGAAAGGGCCGGTTCCGGGGCCGAATGGGGCGAGGGTGTACATCACCAAAGAGCCTGAAGTGAAAGAAGTTTCCCCCTCTAAGAAATGATTCTCAGCGGGCGTAGCCGTGCTACGCCCCTACACCCTTCTATGAAGATTGATGTCTACTCCGCTACCGGCACGAAAAAGGGAACACGAGATCTGCCTGAGAATCTCTTTGGCACCCGCGTGAACATGGACCTGATGCACCAGGTTGTGATGCTGCAGCAGAGCAACCGCCGGTCGCCGATTGCACACGCCAAGAGCCGAGCGGAAGTGCAGGGTTCGACCAAGAAAGCCTACGACCAGAAGCACACCGGCCGCGCGCGTCGTGGTTCGGTTCGCTCGCCGCTCCTGCGTGGAGGCGGCAAGGCGTTCGGGCCCAAGAAGAATGCGAACTTCACTAAGGAGATGCCGAGGGCGATGCGCCACGCAGCGCTCCGCAGCTGTCTTTCCGTCCAGGCCAAGAATGGTGTGATCCTGGGGCTTGAGGACTATCCCGCGACCATTAAGACCAAGGCGTTCCACGACCTGCTCAAGAAGTTGCCCGTGCAGATCGGCCGCCGTCTCCTCTTTGTGGTTCCCGAGAAGCATGATGCTCTCTGGATGTCGGCCCGGAACATTCCTCGTGTGAAGATTTTGCGCGCAGCCTATCTGAATCCCGAAGATGTGCTGCTCGCGAAATCGATTGTCTTCGTTGGAGATTCGATTGAGCGTGCTGAGAAAGTATTTTCTTGATCTTCTTCCCTTCCCTCGGCTTACAAAGCCGAGTAACCCATGGACCTCTCCCGCGTCATCATCGCCCCCGTCGTCACCGAGAAGGCCGAAAGGCTGAAGGCCGGTGACAAGGTCCATACCTACACGCTCCGGGTCGATCCTGCGGCGACGAAGATCGATGTCAAAAATGCGCTCAAGACGTTCTTCGATGTCGAAGTCACCAAAGTGCGCATCATCAAGACGCAGGCCAAGCGACGCGATCTCGGTGCAGGGAAGATGATGGAGAAGCGACATGCATTCAAGAAGGCGCTGGTCACTCTCTCTGCGAAGAGTAAGGCGCTGGATATTTCTGCGTTCCAAGTTATTAATTCCTAAAATTTTCCCTCCCTCGGCTTACAAAGCCGAGTAACCCATGCCACTCAAGAAGCCTAAACCAACGACTCCCGGGCGACGTCAGATGACGATCGCGGACTTCTCGTGGCTCACGAAGAAGGAGCCGGAAAAGAGGCTTGTTGAGGGTAAGAAGAGCTCGTCGGGTCGTGATAACAAAGGCCGTGTCTCGTCCCGTTTCCGCGGCGGCGGCCACAAGCGGCTCTACCGCATGATCGACTTTAAGCAGACGACGAAGTTCGGCATTCCCGCGCGCGTGAGTGCTCTCGAATACGATCCCAATCGTTCGGCGCGCATCGCGTTGCTCCACTACGTCGATGGACAGAAGTCGTACGTTCTCGCAGCTGAAGGACTCAAGGTCGGCGACCAGGTCGTCTCCGGTCCACGCACCAAGGTGAAGGTCGGCAACCGCATGCAGCTCCAGCACATTCCGGTCGGCTACCACGTCTTCAATATCGAAATGCAATTGGGGCAGGGCGGGCAGATCGTCCGCTCCGCCGGAGCAGCCGCGACGCTCGTGGGTCTCGATGAGCCGCACGCCATCATCCAGCTCCCGAGCGGCGAGATTCGCAAAGTGCGCAAGGAGTGCTTCGCGACCATCGGCATTGTGAGCAACGGCGAACACAACCTGATCAATTACGGGAAGGCCGGACGCATGCGCTGGCTGGGCCGCAAACCGCACATTCTCGGCAAATCCATGAACGCTGTCGATCACCCGCACGGAGGAGGAGAAGGCCATGCATCCATCGGTCTCGTTGCGCCGAAGACGCCGTGGGGAAAGAAAGCGCTGGGGGTGAAGACGCGGTCGGCGCGGAAATCCACTATGCTGATTGTCCGGCGCCGATTGCATAAGAAGAAGCGGAAGTAGACCCTCATTCGCGGGCGCAGCAGCGCTGCGCCCCTACCACCTATTACTTTCTCCTCCACATGTCACGATCTCTAAAAAAAGGCCCCTACGTTGATCCGATTGTCCTGCAGAAGGTCATGACTATGATCCAGAAGCAGGAAAAGAAGATCATCAAAACATGGGCACGTGATTGCGACATCCCGCCCGAGTTCGTGGGCTTCACCTTCGCAGTACACAACGGCAAGGACTTCGTGCCGGTGTACGTTACCGAGCAGATGGTTGGTCACAAGCTCGGCGAATTCTCGTGGACCACGAAGTTCAAGGGTCACGGCGGCAAGGCGGCCACGACGGTCGCTCCGGCCGGTGGCGCGCCGGGGGCGACGGGGTCGGCGGCACCGCCGCCTACTAAATGATTTCACCGGGCGTCCCAGCGGGGCGCCCCTACCATCCCTATTCATTCATGAAAGCCTACGCTCACTCACTGCGCATCGCCCCCAAGAAGGCCAACTTGATTGCCAAGATGGTCCGCGGAATGTCGGTGCCCGATGCGATGGAGGCCTTGCGCAAGACGCACAAGAAAGCTGCGCGCATGATCGAATTGCTTCTGCGTTCGGCGATCGCGAATACGTCGCACAACGACAAGCAGGATGCGCAGATGATGGTGATCACGTCGATCGTCGTGAACCAGGGGCAGGGATACCGGAGAGGCATGCCGATGGCGAGAGGCAGGACGCGTCCATTCCGGAAATTCCTGTCGCACATTGATCTGGAGTTGGGGTTCCCGAACGAGAAGACCCTTCGCTCACGCTCAGGGCAAGCTCGGGGTCCAAAAGCGGCTCAGCTTGGTGAATCTGATGGTAAAGCTTCACAGAAGCCGAAAACTGCTGTAAAAACTGCTGCGAAGACACAGAAGTCGTCCCCCAAGAAGGCCTCTGAGACTTCTTCCGAGCCTTCTTCTTCCTAATTCTTTTCTT
>CAYGNM010000076.1:0-5828 GCA_964351275.1 uncultured Candidatus Peribacteria bacterium
ATACCTTTATCTGTGCGAACATCTTTTCAACTACTACAGTGACGTTGTCAACAGGCATTCTCTCAATGACCTTGGCAACTGTCACGCCAGGAATAAAGTCCATGTACAAACGACACGACTTCCTGCATATAGTATGAAAATACTTTTTACACGCTTTCCCCTCGAATCCGCTCACGGCGGCGCAGAAGTGCAGACGCTTTCCTTGATGAAAGGATTGAGCGAGCGCGGGCATGATGTCGCGTTCCTGGGAAGTTGTCCGGTCCTCCTGACGGAAGTTGCGAGCCTCGGGTTACGGGTTACGGGATTGGAAATTGGTCCGCCGCCGGTGACGAAGTGGGGGGCAGTCAGTTTTTTGTGGAGGAAGAAGGGGATGCAAAGACGATTGGAAAAGTCGATCATGAGGACCAGTTTTTCAGCGGAGATTTCGGTCAGCGGAGACCACGGGGTCTCCGCTGACCTCCGCGATGACAGACACATCGACGCGATTTTCATGCTCAGCATGACTGAAAAACTCCTGCTGACTGAAACCGCGGTGAAGAACGGCATCAAGGTCTTCTGGATCGAGCATGATCGTGTGGGACCGTGGTTGACGAAGAATCCATGGCTGCCGCGGCTGCGGATATTGAGCCGATTGGTGACGACGATCTGCGTGTCGGAATTGAGCAGGAAGATCTATGTAGATTTGGGATGGAGAGCGGGGGATGTGGTGGCGATTCCCAATGGAATAGACCTTGTACGGTTTGATGATGAGAGTTTTTCCGAACCCCCTCTCCCTAGCCCTCTCCCGCCGGGAGAGGGAGACAGCTTATTTTCTAGAAACGCCTCATCATCATCATTGCGTTTAGGCTGCGTCGCCCGACTAAGTCCCGAAAAGGGCGTGGATGTTCTGATCCAGGCAGTGAGCGGATTACCGGACGTGGATCTGACGATCATTGGGAAAGGACCCGAGGAAGGGTATCTGCGAAAACAGATCGAGCAGATCCATGGAACAGAGATGCAGAGCGTCGAACGCATCAGAATCATTCCTCATGTGGATGATCCCGCGGCGGTCTACCGGTTGATCGACGCGCTCGTTCTCCCGTCGCGCGACAATGATCCGTTTGGGCTCGTCGCGGCGGAGGCGATGGCGTGCGGAACGCCGGTGATCGTGACGGAGCAGTGTGGGATCGCGGGATATCTCTCCGACGGAGTCGATGCGGTCATCGCGAAGGCAAATTCGGAAAAATCGCTGAGGGAAGCCATTCTTCGTATCAAAGATCCAACGGTCCGATCACGACTTTCGACTGCGGGGAGAAAAACCGCACGGGAAAAGTTTTCGGTGGATTCCATGATCGAACGGTACTGCGGACTGCTCCGCTGAGAGGTGTATGCTGTGCCGTAATCCATGGAAAAATCCGCACAGTTTGGCAGATTCCCCGATGTCCTTGGCCGCATGCAGTCTTTTGCGGAAACAGGAATCCGAGGTGCCTGTACGGTGGGCGATTCGCTGGATGCAGCGCACCGTTCACTCATGAAGTACCTCAGTGGACTCATTGAGTATCGCAAAACTGGCTCCCCGCCTCCCTCTCCTGAAGAAGGCTATGCCGTGCCTTTTGAGTGGTCAGACATGAAAGATATTCCCCTCAGTATGTGCCGAGAACTGCATGATGCATTGAATGAATGTTTTCATCGCAATGGGGAAGTCCCTCAGCAGAAATCCGAGACTTCAGAAAATGTCACGAAAACGGAGAAAGCAATCGCATGAAGAGCGGCTAGCTCCCGTATACTCTCTCCCGATGCGCGCCCGGTCAGCTTTCGTTCTTGTGTGTTTATTCTGCTCGCTGCTGCCTGCAGAAAGTTTAGGAGCGGCCCCGGCTGCTTTCACGGAATACACGTTCACGATGCCCGTCGATGCGCTGAGTAGCCGCATTGATGAGAGAGTCGCGGGGCAAGCCGTCAGCGCGTGGCATGGAACATTCTGGACTCCGTGGCAGGAACTGCATCGTGAAGATGAACAGGATCCCACGCTCACTGAATCGAATCTGGTGATGCTGCCGCCGGGAACAACCAGAGTCCGTTTTCGGCAAGACATCGCGGAAATCGACATTCACCCGATCCACGTTTCATCAGCCCCAACGCAGTTTGCGGTCGCTGCTGTTGGAGATACTCCGCACCGCATTCTCTCCCGCACCGAGTGGGGCGCCGACGAGTCGCTCCTTGTGGACGGAAAAGAGACGACGAAGTCAGATACCATCGGCGACAATGGGGACGTCTCCACGGAAACAGGCCAGGCAGTCTCCACACGCGTCAAAGACTGTAACGAGATGTACGCCAACTATCCGTCGGAGTTCAAAGCGAGCGCGCCCGTCACACAGAACGCACAGGGGGAGAAACTCCGTTGGCCGCAGACGTACAGCCCATCCGTTCGACTGCTCGTGGTGCACCACACGGCGATCGCAGTGGGTGGGGATGAGCGACCCGGAGTGGAGCGGATGCGCGCGCTCTACCAGTACCATTCGCAGAACCGCGGCTGGGGGGATATCGGCTACCACTACGTGATCGACGATCAGGGTCAGATCTACGAAGGCAAAGCGGGCGGTGACTCCGTCGTCGGCGGCCACGTGTACTGCAACAATGTCGGCACCATCGGTGTCGCACTGCTGGGGAACTTCGATCTCGAGCAACCGACGCAGGACCAAACGAAGAGCCTGCAATGGCTGCTGCAACTCCTGGCGCAGAAGTATGGGATTAATCCCTCACGCAACGTCGTCTTCCACGGCAAGACGCTTCCCGCGATCGTCGGACACCGGCAATTGATCTCGACCGACTGTCCGGGGACGGCGATGTGGAACGCGCTCGATCAAGTACGACAGCACGTGCGAGAGGGGACCGTGGATACGCCCGTGGTCTTTCCCGAATTTTTGAAAACGCCTGTTCCGGATACAGGAAGCGGCGGCGAAGTCACAAACAGCACGATCGTGACGGACAAAGACGGCCTCGCAACGCTCGGCCAGACGGTGATCGAGGGGCGACCGGGAGCGGAGGTGATCCTCTCCGTCTATTTCCGCGCGACGAAGAAGCAGTACGTGCGGAACACCCGCATCGCGCGCCTGACCCGCAGTCGCGGGCTCGAAATCTGGCAGGAAATCGACGGGAAGTTTGTGCCGGTGCGCGGAGATCTGAAGATTCCCGTGCCACTCGTCAAAAAGGGACAGTCGATCGTCCTGAAAGTGAAGGCGCGACTGCCGATGGAGCGCGGATCTGCAGCGCTCAAGATCGGCTCGCTGAATTACACGTTTGAAATGTCGGGCAAGACGACCCGGACGCGCCAGCTGATCAATACCGGCAACGGCAGCGCGGGGATGCTCCGGGAAAATCCGGGAACGACGCAGCAATCGCGGGTGACGATTTCGTCATCGTCATCATCTTCGTCATCAGGCGCAGGTGCGGCCGTAACGATGATTCCGGAATCATCGTTAAAGACTATCCGCATCCTCCTGACCCCCGAAATCCCGCTCGGGAGTGTCAGCATCGCATCATCCGGAACGCGCGGTCTTCTTGTGACAACGGACGGCTCGCCGGAGCAGTCTGGCAGCTTGGGGCTGACAATGAACGGCGATCTGTGCGAAACCTGGATTGGCAGGAACCCTGTCCGGCGCTCCGTGATTCGGATTGAGGCTCAGGATGGCATCACAAAAATCGAAGGCTACTTCCGTTCGCCACGACAATTGCGCGGCATCATTGAATGCCGCGTGGTGGATCATCAACTGACGTTGATCAATGAACTGCCGCTGGAGGACTATCTTGCCGGGCTCGCCGAAGAACCGGATACCGAGCTGTACGAAAAACAACGCGCATTCGCGATCGCCGCGCGGACGTACGCGACGTATTATCTCGATCCTCAAAACAGAAAATTCCCGGGCAAACCCTACGACGGAAGCGATAGCCCGGCGACCTTTCAGTCCTATCAGGGCTACGACTTCGAATTGAAGAATCCGCAGTGGGTCCGCGCCGCACGGCAGACGGCGGGCAGTGTCCTCACCTACAAAGGCGACGTGATCCGGCCGCCGTACTTCTCAACCGATGATGGCAAAACGCGAACACCCGCCGATGCGGGATGGAAAAACTTCCCCGCGGCGGAAATTTACACCGCAAAAGATGATCCGTGGTGCGCGGGGATGACGCTCCGCGGGCATGGAGTGGGAATGTCAGGGTGCGGCGCAAAAGGACAGGCGAAAGAGGGAAGGACTGCTGAGCAAATACTTCAGTATTACTATCCGGGAACCTCTATCGAGAAGCGGTGATTTATCGGATCGACTTTCGAGCTTCTTTCACCTCCCCCCTCTTCTTCTTCCCCTTCACCATTTCCCGCTTAAGCCCCGCAGATCTCCCCTTCGTCCGTTGTCGCTCCGCATGCTCCTCGCGCTTCAGTTCCTGTTCGACACCTTTCCTCCAGTCCTCCTGATGTTCCAGAAGCTGCATCCATGCAGCAGTGCGGTTCTGGTGCTGATCGCGCATGTGGAAGCAACGAATCGCCGTGCCCGACGGATGATGGACAAGCTGTACCGCTGTTGATCGTTTGTTGCGCCGCTGACCGCCGTGGCCGGAACCGAGGATAAAGTGCTCGGACACATCTTCGATGCGCAGATTGACTGCTGCTGCGCGGGCGGCGAAATCCGGGGGGAGACCGTCAGGGAACGTCATAGGCTCTGAGTGTAGAAGGAGAGAGGAAAATCTCAACGTTCATTGTGTCTTCTGACGTCCAACAACCGCCATAATCTCCTGCTGAATTTCGTACCGAACGTCGGAAAGCGCGAAACTGAGCTGACTCAACTTACTGGTTTGGCTGGCAGCTTTCACGAGAACGGCCCACACGTCCTGACGCACCGTATTTTTTGACAGCGATGCACAGCGGGAAGCGATGGCTGTCAGTATGGATCTGGCGTTTTCGACCGACCCAGCAGTATCGAGAAGCTTGTTTCCATAACTCATCAATACTTGCCGCACATCAGGATCCTCAGCATGCACTGCAAGTAACTTGTACTGCAGAAGCGCATCCCCATCGGGAAGATCTAGGCCATTGATGAAGCCGACGAGACTCATAGATTTAGATTGCCTTGAGCAAAGCATCTACCCGCGGCGTCTGCTCCCATTTGACCGCGAGATCCTCGCGCCCCATGTGCCCGTACGCGGCGAGCGCACGATACTGCGGCTTGAGGAGATCGAGATCGCGGATGATGGCTGCGGGTCGCAGATCGAAGACCTGCGCTATCGCCTTTTCCAGCTTTCGATCGTCGACTTTCCCCGTCCCAAACGTCTCCACGTGCACAGAGACCGGAGCCGCGACGCCAATGGCGTACGCCACCTGCAATTCGCATTTGCGCGCGAGACCCGCTTTGACCACATGCTTGGCCACCCAGCGCGCCGCGTAGGCCGCGGAACGATCCACTTTGCTCGGATCCTTGCCCGAGAACGCGCCGCCGCCGTGACGACTGTAGCCGCCGTAGGTATCCACGATGATTTTGCGACCGGTGAGTCCGCAGTCGCCGGGGGGGCCGCCGATCACAAAGCGACCAGTGGGGTTGATGTGGAACTTGGTCCTCGTGTCGAGATATTTGCCGCAGACCGGTTCGATCACCAGCTTTTTAATGTCCGCACAGATCTGCTCATGCGTGACATTGTCTGCGTGCTGCGTGGAAATCACCACGCACTCGATGCGTTCTGGCTTTCCATCATCGGAATACTGCACCGTGACCTGGCTTTTGCCATCGGGACGGAGGTAATTGAGCCCTTTTTTCTTCCGGACCTCAGTCAGTTTTTTTGTGAGACCGTGCGCAAGGGAAATCGGC